>JAIROF010000160.1 GCA_031257655.1 Prevotellaceae bacterium
TCTCCAGCTCGGCAATTGCCAAGCCGTCAAAGAGCTCTTTTTTGCCGAGAAAGTAGGCTTTGAGCGTGGAGAGAAAGAGGCTCTTCCCAAACCGGCGCGGGCGACCGAGAAAGTAGGGCGAATCGGTGCCGGCAAGCCGGTAGAGGTAGGCCGTCTTGTCCACATACACGTTGTTGCCCGTGCGGAGCTTTTCAAAATCCTGTACCCCAATGGGTAATTTTCTGGAGATATTCATAATCTTGCTGCTTGAGGATGAAGTACAAATGTAGCGGAAATTTATAAGAACAGCAAACGGGAATGCGCTGAATTTTGAGGATTAGCTGACGCAAAATCAACGTTTTTCAGCATTTTGGTTACGCTATGCCGAGCTTTCGGCGGTCAACTTTTTTCGGCGTTCTCCGCAGCCGCAGGCTGTTGGCCACTACGCAGATGCTGCTCAGCGCCATGGCGGCACCGGCAACCATTGGGTTGAGCAAGAAACCGTTGACGGCAAAAAGCGCGCCGGCGGCCACCGGTATCCCAATCAGGTTGTATATAAAGGCCCAGAACAGGTTTTGCCGAATTACGCCAACCGTTTGCCGCGACAGCTGTATGGCCGCCGAAATCTTGGAGAGGTCGGACGAAACGATGGTCATGCCGGCCGCGTCTACGGCAATATCGCTGCCGGTTCCCATGGCTATGCTGACGTCGGCTTGCGCAAGGGCGGCGCTGTCGTTTATTCCGTCGCCGACCATGGCCACGACTTTTCCCTCGCGCTGCAGCCGGCGGACAAACGCCGCCTTTTGCTGCGGAAGCGCTTCGGCGCAAAAGTCGTCCACGCCTGCGGCGGCGGCAACTTCCCTTGCGGTGGCGGCGCTATCGCCGGTAAGCATGTAAACGGCAAGGCCGCTGTCCCGCAGCTGCCGGATGGCGGCGCGCGAGGTTTCCTTCAGCTTATCTTCAACGACCAGCAGGGCGAGGGCGTTTTTTTCGTCGGCAAACCAGATGGTTGTTTTGGCTTGTGCGGCAAACGTTTTTGCGGCGGCGGCCAGCTGCTCGTCCGGCGTGATGCGGTTTTCGGCGAGCAGCCGGGCGCTGCCCACAAGGTAGGCCTGTCCGCCTACTGTCCCTTTTACGCCTTTACCGGTAAGGCTTTCAAAGGAGGTTGGCGCCTGCGCAGGCTCGCCTGCGAGGTGGCGGACAACGGCGTCTGCCAGCGGGTGCTCCGACTGCGCCTCGATGCTTCGCAGGGCGAACGCGCTGCGGCTGTCGCCGTTTGCCCACAGCGCTGCGGTGACTGCGGGCTTGCCTTCGGTGATGGTGCCGGTCTTGTCGAGCACAACGGCGCTAATTTTTCTTGCCGCCTCAAGGCTTTCGGCGTCTTTCACCAAAATTCCCTGCTCTGCGGCCTTGCCCACGCCAACCACGATGGCCGTGGGGGTAGCCAGCCCCAGCGCGCAGGGGCACGCGATGATCAGCACGGTGACGAACGCCAGCAGGCCGTGCGTAACGCCGGATGCGCCGGCAATGAGCAGCCACGCCGCAAAGGCGGTAAGGGCAGCGCCAATAACGGACGGCACGAATACGGCGGCCACCCGGTCTACGAGCTTTTGCACCGGCGCCTTGCTGCCCTGCGCCGCCTGCACCATGCGGATGATGTGCGCCAGCAGCGTTTCCGCCCCAACTTTTTCGGCGCTCAGCCTAAAGCTCCCCTTTTGGTTAATCGTTCCGGCGTAAACCTTCGCGCGCTCCTGCTTCAGCACGGGGACAGGCTCTCCGCTAAGCATGCTTTCGTCTACGTAAGAGCAGCCCTCCGCAACGATGCCGTCCACCGCTATTCTTTCGCCGGGCTTGACCAGCACCGTGTCGCCTGCGGCCACCTGCTCCAAGCCCACCTGCACCTGCCGCCCGTCTGCGCACACCAGCGTGACCGTTTGGGGCTGCAGGCGCATCAGCTTTTTCAGGGACGACGAAGTGTTGCCCTTGGCTCTTTCCTCCATGCAGCGTCCCAGCAAAACGAAGGTGGTGATAACGCTCGCCGTTTCGAAGTAAACATGCGGCAAAATACCCCGCGCTATCCAAAAGTCGGGCAGCAGGACGTTGGCGGCGCTGAACAGGTAGGCTACGCCCACGCTGAGGGCTACCAGCGTGTCCATGCTCGCCGTTTTGCGCCGCAGCTGCCGCCCTGCGCGGAGGAAAAAATCTCTGCCAACCCAGCAAACAACCGGCGTGGCAAGCGCCCACATCAGCTCGTCGGCAAAAGCGGCGCTGGGGAAGAGCATACTCAGGGCAACCACCGGCAGCGATAGGGCAGCCGCCCACGCCGTACGGATTTTGAGCCGACGGTATTCGCCGGTGCGGATTTTTTCGGCGGCCTCGGAGCCGTTTTTTTCCTCCGTGAGCAGGTCGTAGCCTATTGCCTGCGCTGCGCTGCGGATTTGGGGCAGCGATACGCTTTCGGGGTGGTAGCCGATGGCAACGCTCCGCGAGGCGAGGTTTACCGCAGCGCTTTCTACGCCGGGTAGGCTTTGGATGGCGCTCTCCACCGCCCCGGCGCACGCAGCGCAGTGCAGGTGAAGGACAGGAAAGGTGCGCCGAATGGTGCTCATGCTTTATCTCCTTTTATAAAATTCGTATTTTTCAGCTTGCCGGCTTTCAGCGGCTCCACGACGAAATGGCGACGAAATGGCGCTGTAGAGACGCACGGCGTGCGTCTCGGCGACGAAACAGCGACGAAATGGCGTGTAGAGACGCACGGCGTGCGTCTCGGCGACGAAACAGCGACGAAATGGCGCTGTAGAGACGCACGGCGTGCGTCTCGGCGACGAAACAGCGACGAAACAGCGCTGAGGCGCGATGCGCGGTGAGACGCACGCCGTGCGCCTCTACAGCGCCATTGCGCAACAGCCCCTGCTAATTCCCTCCTAATTTTTTCAGCGCTCCTGCCAGCGTTTGCCGGTTTTGCCGCCTTGCGCCGTTTTTTTGTTGGCTGTCAACGCTAACGTTGAGCGTGAAGGCCTGCTGGTGGCTGAGGATGCCTGCGGCGGCGTGCATCGACCACGTGAAGCGAGCCTGCACCCGGTAGGTATCGAAAAGCTGCACGTAAAAGTCGCTGCGGTTGTAGAGCGTGTTTTGGTAGAAAGGGTCGCCCCAGTAGAGGTGCTCGGCGCTATACTTGCCGTACAGCGGCATGAGGTTTTCGCCGATGTAGAGCGTATTCTTCAGGCCGATTCCGAATTTTTCGACCGCCGCTTCGCCAAAGAATCCGCCGGAGAATCGGTAGCGCTGGTCAACGCTGCGCTCGCGCGAGTAGGCGCCCAGCATGCCCGCGTTGACGTTGAGCGAATCGAGCAGCAATCCGGCGGACGTGCCCACGCCTGCGCACAGGCGCGCCATGCCGTTGTCCACAATGTGCTGGTCGCTGTTGTTTGCTGCTGTGGAGGCAAAGTGGTGCATGTAGCTCTGCAGGGCAGCGTAGGTTTTTCCGAGCCGGTATCTCCCGGCAATACCCACGAGGAACGCTTCGCGCTGGGTTTGCGTTTGGTGGCCTGACCAGTCTAACCAGACGTCCGCGTGCCACCGGCTGCCGGATATTTTCCAGAATATGTTGGCGGAGTTCAGCCGCAGGTTGGCTATGGAGTCGTAAAAGAGCGCGTTGGGGTAGTCGGCGAGCAGGCTCCGCGCGGGGAACGAGCCTACGTACAGCTCAAAGGGCTTGGCGCAGTAGCGGTAGTAGGCAACGTAGGCCGCCTGGTCCGGCGCCTGCTCGGCGCTGCCAAAGTAGCGCTGCAGCCCAACGCCTGCGCACAGGTGGTGCGCGCTGTCAAACCTCAGCCCGGCTTGGGGAACAAGCCACGAGCCGAGAATGCTTTGCGGCATTTGGCGCTGCTCCGGCTTGTACTCGCGGTTGTCTGCAAAGGAAAAGAAGGTAACGCTCCACTCGGGGGTTAGCCTTTGCGCGGCGCAGAGGCTGGCGCAGAGGCTGGCGGAAAGCAGCAGGGCAAAAGAGGCAAAAATTCGTTGGTTTTTTTTCATGCGTTCAGCGATTTCAAAATTCCTTGCTCGCGGCAGGTGCATTTCAACTTGTCGTTTTTTCATAACCCGCGTATTCGTCATTGCGTTCTCCGGCGTGTCCGTCATTGTGAACGAAGTGACGCAATCCAGAGAATAAAACATCCGGATTGCGTCACTTCGTTCGCAATGAGGAAGCGACAAGTTGAAATGCACCCGGTGGGGGGTGATTTTGCATTTCCAAATACGCAACAATCCTGCTGTGCTGCGTTAATGCGCGCGCTACTCGGAGCGCACACTCGGAATGCTACAACGACGACGTCCTTGTCGAGCGATTACGTCGCGAATAGAAGTAGGCATATATGCAAGTAATGATGCCAAATACTGCAATGCCGACCATAATGTATGCTATTGCCATTTTTTCAGTCCTCCGTAAAAAAAAGTTTTATTAATATTCCTGTCGACACAGACGTTACGCTACTAATAGCGCCTATTATTATAATTATTAATCTATCAGGGCTATCCGATAATACGCCACCAATGACGAACCCAGCAAAAGACAATCGACCAAATTCGATAAGATTCTCGGCTATTAGTAGAAATTCAAGTTTCCCACCTTTTTTATTAGAATGAATTACACAGAATTATCAAATGGTCGTTATGATCAACCAACTAATAAACAGGAGAATATGCAAATACATGCCAACCGTACCATATACGTTTCAATTTATCGAAAAACAAAAGACGCATACTACTGATTTTGCTAACTTGTTTGTTTGGAAGCATTAAAACACTTCATTGTTAATCCGCATATTATTAATTATTTACATATTAAAGTGTTTTATAATTATTTATCATTCTAACATTTGTCAAAGGTGGGAAACTTGAATAAAAGAATATGAAAATCGAACTCAAAGAGATCACAATTCATGAATTAACAGATGGCTACAAAGACGATGGCGAAAACGGCGTTGTCGGTTATGGTGGGCGATTAGACATTCGCCCACCCTATCAGCGTGAATTTATTTACAAAGACAAGCAGCGCGACGCCGTGATTGATACGGTTACCAACGGCTTTCCGCTCAACGTAATGTATTGGGCAGTACG
>JAIROF010000028.1 GCA_031257655.1 Prevotellaceae bacterium
GTGGTATTTTTCCAACCACAAAGGAACAAAGTTCACAAAGATTTCACAAAGTGTGTTTTTGTAGTTGTTTTTTTAACGGAAAGGTCACAAAGGGTACCTGAGTAGCTACAAAAAAATTAATGGGAACAACCTCTAAAAACCCCAAAATTAAGGTAAGGCTTGCGGCTGAGGCAAAAACCTTGTTTTTTGGGTTTTTTAGAGGTTCCCTTGAAAATAGCGCTTGCGGCCTGTAACTCTTCGGATGAGCAGGCTGCTTTTTGCCAAAAACAAGGGATAAAAACGGGGGGTAGCCCCTGTTTTAGTCCCCCGCGACAACGCAAATCGCTGAAAATCAAGGTTTGCTGCGGAGAGAATGGGATTCGAACCCATGAAGCCCTTTTGGAGCTTACACACTTTCCAGGCGTGCGCCATCGACCACTCGGCCATCTCTCCATTACGGTTGTGCGCTTCTGCAGGCGTAGCGCATCGCGCTACGCGCTCGCAAGCGCGGGCAAAGGTAAGGTTTTTTTATCAGACATAAAAATTTTTGTCTTCACCTGCGCTAACGCTCACTTGCCGAGCAGCTGCCGGTAGCGCAGCAGCGCCTCCAAAAAGTAGTAATCGGCGTACACCAGCGGCACATCGATTTCGCTGCCGTGCGGGATGCTGCCTACGCAGTGCTTGATGATAAAGCTGGCGTTCTCCCCCAGGCCGGCTTTGTAGGCGTCTGAGGCCAAGCTGTGCAGCATGGCCACGGCAGCGGTGAGGTAGGCCTCGCTCTTGGTGTGCGCGTACAGCTCAAAGAGCGCAGAGGACACAATGGCGCCCGCCGAAGCGTCGCGGTAGCGCGCAATGGGGAACTCGTCCGGCGACACGGGGAAGGCGCTTGTGCGGTCGGGCCACGTGGCCACGTAGCCTTCCTGCTGAGCGTTGAAGTCCCAGTAGGGAATTTTGTCGGCGGGGAGGTTGGGATGGCTAAGGAAAAAGTCCGCCATCTTTTTTGCCGTCTCCAGATACGCTTTATCGCCCGTTTCGCGGTACATCATGGTAAACCCGTAAATGCCCCACGCCTGCCCGCGCGACCAGGTGGAGCCGTCGCTCCAGCCCTGGGCGGTGGTTTTGCTTTCCACTTCGCCCGTTTGCGGGTCGTAGCTAACCACGTGGTAGGTGCTGTAGTCGGGGCGGAGGTGGTTTTTTAGCGTCGTGTTGGCGTGGGTTACGGCAATGTGCCGGAACTTTTCGGCTTCGGCCTTGCTGCTCGTTGCCTTTGCCGCCCACATGAGCAGCTCGAGGTTCATCATGTTGTCTATGATGACCGGATATTGCCTCACCTTGCCGTCCCACGATTTGTTGGTTTCCCACGACTTAATGCAGCGCGTTTTTTCGCTGTAGCGCGTGCACAGGGAGCTGGCGCCCCGAATGAGAATATCCCTGTAGGCAGCCGTTTCGCCGGGCGCCAGGCGGTAGCCGTTGCCGAAGCTGCAGTACATCATGAAGCCCAGGTCGTGGTTGCCGGTGTAGGTCTTCAGCGGCTCGAGCGAAATGGTCCATGCTTTTGCCTTCTGCTTGAACAGCTCGTCGCGGCTCAGCTCGTACAGGTACCAGAGGTTGCCCGGAAAGAAGCCGCTCGTCCAGTCGTACATGTTGGTGGAGGCCAGCAAACCGCTTTTGGCAATGGTGCGGGGGTAGCGCTCCTTTACCAGATTGGCGTCGACAGCCTGCACCATCTCCTTTGCTTGCGCTACGGCAAACCGGATGTTGCTTTCAACAAAGGCGCGCTCTTTTTCCCTATCCAAAGAGGCAAGGCCCGGCTGCGCCTGCACGCGGTAAAGCGGCATGGCGAAAATGGCCGATAGAAAAATCGCCCGAATAAGCGTTACGTTGAATTTCATAGATAGAAAGATGCTGTTTTGAATTTCGTAGAAAGATGCTATTTTCGTAGAAAGATGCTATTTTTTTATTGCCTGCAAATATAATACTTTTTTGCTCATTCCCGCAGGCAGGCCGCAAAATGGCGCCTCAAAAAAAATCAGCCCATAATTTACTGCCCTGGGTGTGACAACTACCGAGTATCTGAGCTATCTTTGCAGGGAACAAAAAACATAGTGATTCATGAACATTATTATTGCCGGCGCCGGCGAGGTGGGCACGCACCTCTCCAAGCTGCTGTCTGAGGACAGCCACAGCATTACGGTTATAGACCCCAGCGAGGATCGGCTTCGCGCCGTAGCATCGGGCACCGATGTGGTGACGGTGCAGGGCAGCACCACATCGCTCGAGGTGCTGGAAAGAGCCAGCACCCGCCGGGCCGACCTGCTCATTGCCGTTACCCCCAGCGAGGATACCAACATTGTAACCTGCATGCTGGGGAAAAAAATGGGCGCCAAGCAAACGATTGCGCGCATAGACCACAACGAATACCTCGACATCGAAAACCGCAGCACGTTTACCCACGCCGGCATAGACAACATGTTCTACCCCGAAAAGATTGCGGCAACGGAAATCGTGAACCTGATAGGCCAAACCAGCACGTCGGAGTACATCGAATTTGCCAACGGCAAGCTGGTGATGATGGTGCTCAAGCTGGATGAGAGCGCGCCCGTTGTCGGCAAAACGATTGCCGAAGCCACGTTTGACATGAAGAAGCTGGAGTTTCGCGTTATCGCCATTAGCCGCGACGAAAAGACCATCATCCCGCACCGCTTTGATACGCTCGAGCCCGGCGACCGGCTCTACATGATGACCACGCGCAGCGGCGTGAGCGGCATGCTGGAGTTTTCGGGCAAGGAAAATGTGGAGGTGCACAACCTAATTATCCTTGGCGGCAGCCGCATCGGAACAAAGGTTGCCGCGTCGCTCGACCGGCGGCTGAACATCAAAATCATTGAGCAGCAAAGAGAGCGCTGCATCAGCTTAGCCGAAATGTTCAAAAATGCCATGGTTATTAACGGCGACGGGCGCAACGCCGACCTGCTCCTCGAAGAAGGGCTGCAAAAAACCGACGCCTTTGTCGCCGTTACGGGCAGCTCCGAAACAAACATCCTGGCCTGCCTGCTGGCCAAGCAGGCGGGCGTGCAGCGAACCATTGCCGAAGTCGAAAACCTCAACTACATACAGCTGGCGGAAAGCATCGGCATCAACACCATCATCAACAAAAAGCTGATTACCGCAGGACACATCTTTAAGTTTACCCAGCATACCGGCATTCAGTCGGTGAAGTACCTCACCGGCTGCGACGCCGAAGCGCTCGAGTTCGTGGCAAAGCCCGGATGCAAGGCATGCAAAACAACCGTAAGAGACCTGGACTTTCCCAAAAACGCCATCATTGGCGGCATCGTGCGCGGCGGCAGGGCGGCCATCGCCACCGGCGCTACCCAAATCAAGGCCAACGACCACGTAATCGTATTCGCCTTAGACGTAGACGCCGCAGACATCGGCGAATTCTTTTCCTGACAAGGACGGTGATTTTGAATATTGAGGCGCGAAGCACAAAGCGCGAGGACGCACGCCGTGCGCCGCTACAGCGCCTGCAATCCGCGCCTCGCGTAATGCCGCATTCTGCATTCTGCATTCTGCATTCTGCATTCCGCCTCCCCCCTACTTTATCTCCAGAATTTTAATTTCGGTGCGCCGGTTTTTGGCGTGCTGCTTTTCGGTTTTGGCTTTTTTGACCAGCGGCTTTGTTGGGCCGTAGCCTTTGGGTACTATCCGGTTTCGTCGGATTCCCTTTTTGACGAGGTAGGCTACGCACGCCTCCGCCCGCCGCTGCGAGAGCGCCATGTTGCCCTGCAAGCTTCCCCGCGAATCGGTATGGGAGCTGAGCTCAATCCGCACGTCGGCGTTCATCTCCATGAACTTTACCACCTTGTCGAGCGCCTTAAAGGCCGCCTTTTTGAGGTTTGCCTTCCCGTAGTCGTAGTACACGTTCTCCACGCTAAAGGTGCTTCCGCTCGCTAAGGGGTCGAGCGGGAGGAGGATGCGGATGCTTTCGCCCGGCTTGATTTTCCCGACGGAGATGTGCTCCGCCCTTGAGGGCAAAAAGCCCAACGCCTCGGAGGTGAGGGTGTAGGCGGCGCCGGGCGTCACCGGGAAGTAGGCTTTTCCGGCGCCGTCGGCGAAGAGGTAGCGCGCCTTGCCGGTCTTGGCGTCAAGGAGCGTGAGCTGCGCATTCACCACGGGCGCGGAGTCTGCCCGGCTTACTGCGGTGATGGTCAGCAGGTACTTTTCGGTCGGCACGGGCGCAATCTTGGCCGGCGGAGAAAGGCGCCTGAAGGAGTAGATGTCGTCGGCGCCGCAGCCGCCCTGGCGGTTGGAGGAGAATAGCCCCTCCGCTTGGGAGCCCGGAAGGAAAACGAGCGAAAAGTCGTCGCAGCTGGTGTTGAGCGGCGCCCGGAGGTTTTCGACGGAGGTCCACGCGCCGGGCTTGCCGGTAGCCCTGAAGAGGTCGAGCCCGCCCAGCCCCGGATGGCCGTCGGAGCTGAAGTAAAGCGTGTGGTCGCCGTCCAGCGTGGGGAACAGCTCCTCCCTTGGGGTGTTGATGGCGCTCCCCAGGTTCTGGGGCTTCCCCCAGTCCCCGTTGGCGCCGAGCTCGCACCTAAAGATGTCGTGCCCGCCCAGCGTGCCCGGCATGTTCGACGAAAAGTAAAGGGTGCGCCCGTCGGCGGATATGCAGGGGTGCCCAGCGGAGTAGGCGCTGCGGTTGTTGTAGGGAAAGAGGGCGGGCGCGCTCCAGCCGTCCTTCTCCTTGCAGGAAATCATCAGGCCTACGTGGCTCACCCCGCTCGCGGAGGGCTTGTCAAAAAGCTCCGAAAAGCAGAAGTAGATGGTATTCCCGTCGGGGGTAAAGCAGCAAGGCCCGGAGTGCTCGCCGGTGTTGAGCGGCACGGGCAGGATGAGGGGCGCTGTCCACACGTAGCTGCCCACCATGCCGCTGCCGTAGCTGGGCTTGTCTTTTTGCCGGCTGGAGAGGTACATGTTGAGGTAGGGTCGCCCCGTGCCGCCGTATATTTTCCGCTTTTTGTCCCGCCGCTTTTCCTGCCGGCGGTGCGCTTTTTCGCGCTGCGCCCTGCGCTTTACCCTGTTGGCGGCGGACAAAAGGCGGTCGTACCGGTCGCCGTCGTACACAGAGTGCGCCACGTTGGCCGGCGGCTTGGTGTTGATCCGGAAAAACTTCACCAGGCTGGTCGGGTCTTGCGCGCTGCGCAGCTGCTGCTGCACGGCAGCGTCGTTGCCCACCCCCTGCAGGGCGGCAACGCTTGCCGCTACCTCGCGCTGGTCGGTAGCCGCGTAGCCAACGGGGCGGTCGGACGTGAAAACGATGTAGTCGTCGTACACGGCTGCGGCAAACTCGGAGTATCGCGTATTGATGCACCGCTCGTTGTTGACGGAAAAGAAGGGCGGGCGCCTGGCAATGGCGTGCGCGCTGTCGCACAAAAAGATGCGCTCTCGGGCAACGAAGGGGTCTCCGCCGAGCGTGGCGAAGGTAGCGTAGGCCTGCTGCGCTTCGCTGTACTTCCCAACGAACATGAGCACGTCGCCAAAGCTGCGGTAGGCCTCGTCCGGGCAGTCGGGGTAGCCGGAGGCCTGGCGGTAGTACGCTTCGGCGTCGGCGTAGCTGCGCAGCTTGACGCTGATGGTGGCCAAGTCCAGCACCGACTCTACGCTCGACCGCTTGCGGTCTATCTCGCGGTACAGCGCCAGCGCCTTTTGGTATTCGCCGGCGGCCACCAGCTCTTCCGCCTGCCTGCGCTCAATGACCTGCGCCAGCGCTACGCTACAGGTCAGCGCGAACAGCAAGAGCAGCGGCATCCTTTTCAAAATGGTATTCATGGCAAAAATATTTAAGGTTACGAATTTCACCGCCGCCGCGCGCAGGCGTCAGGAGTTGCCAACGCGCCGGATACGCCATCTGCTAACGCCTAAAAGTAGCGCGGCGTAAGCACGCGCTGCACCTTTTTCCCCATGGTAAAGCCCAGCATGACCTCGTGGGTGTGGAGCGTTACCTGGTTGAGCGAGTTGAGCGGAAAGTCGTAGGCGTAGCCAACGTACAGGTTGTCGGAAACAAAGATCTCTGCCAAAAAGGTGAGGGCGTTGAGCGAGCTGTAGAAGGCTTCGCCCCTTACGGTCTTGTTCAGCCTTGATTTCAGGGGGATTCCGTTGCGCCAGAGGAGCCCCAGCCACACCGCATCCTGCATCATGAGGAAGACGTTGAGGTCTACGCTGGGCTGCATCACGAAATCGTCCTTGTAGAAGATGGAGGGCTTGAGGAGGTAGCGCGGGTTGATGGGAACAAGCGTTGCCGCCGTGAGGTAGAGCTGCGGATGCTTTTGCACCAGCTTGTAATCCTTCCACAGCTCTGCGCCCGACAAGCCCAGGGAAAAATGCTTGTGGTCCAAAAATATCCCCACGTTGAAGTCGGGGCGGAAGATGGGGGCGCCAAGCAGCCCGCTCGCCAGCAGCGGGTCGCTGCTGTCGTTGAGGCGCACCATGTTTTCGTCGAGGCTCAGCTGCGTCAGCCCGATGGAAAGCCCAAAGGCAAGGCGCGTGCCCTGCTTGTCGAGCAGAACGCGGTAGGCGTAGTCCGAAAAAAACGACAGCGTCTGCTGCACGCCTACCTTGTCGCTCATGATGTGACCGCCTATGCCCAGCAGGTTGTTCAGCATGGAGCCGTCTACCAGCAGCGAAATGGTCGTTGGCGCTCCCTCTATGTTGGCCCACTGGTTGCGGTACAGCACTGTGGAGTTAAACTTTTCCTTGTAGCCGGCGTACGCCGGGTTGAGCACCAAACCGTTAAAGGCGTACTGGCTAAAGACAACTCCCTGCTGCGCTCGGCTCGACTCGGCGTAGAGCAGCGCACAGGCAAGTAGCAGAAATGATCGCAAATAACACGTTCCCATGTGATGTGTAAAAATCAATCGATAAATTCTTCTTAATGGCGGCGTCACGCGCTGCATGACGATAGCTCTACCATGATGGCTGAGAAATGGTTGCGGTATCAAATCATCCCCATGCTGCGGGGGGACGCTGCCTGCTTTAGCTTAGTAAGGTGTACGCATAGTGGAAGTTTTGGCTGCACCTATAAAACGGATTGAAGGATTTTTAATTTCTTTTTTAATGTTAAATAACGCTTATTCACAGTTAAAATCTATAAATATACAGCCGCTGTTGTTTTTTAACCAATTGAAAATTAAAAAAAAAGCCTTCCGCCATGAAGTGCGCGCGCTGCGCAAATATGTCCACGAATTGCGCAAATGTCCACGAATTGCGCAAAGCGCAAATGCTCGCGGATGGCGCAAATCTCCCCAAGCTGCGCAAATGTCCCCAAAAAAAAGCCTACCTTTGCGTTCGGAAACACTAAAAGGTCAAAATTCTTGAGCATCTTTGTAGACGTCATTTTGCCGCTTGCGCTACCCAAGCCGCTCACCTACTCCGTTCCGCCCGACATGCAGGCGGCGGTGCAGGTGGGCGTGCGCGTTGCGGCGCCGGTAGGCCGGCGGAAAATTTACGCCGGCGTGGTGCAGCGCATCCACGGCGACGTACCCCCGTACGCCACCAAAGAGGTGGCGTCTGTGCTGGATAGCGCCCCGCTGGTCAACGCCCGGCAGCTGGCGCTCTGGTCGTGGATTGCGCAGTACTACATGTGCAGCGCCGGCGAGGTGATGAAGGCCGCCCTGCCGGCGGCGCTCAAGATGGAAAGCGAAACGCGCGTGTCGCTCGATAGCGGCTGGGAGGACTTGGAGCTGGAGCTTAGCCGCGCCGAATCCGACATGCTGCAGGCGCTACAGGCCAAGACAACCCTCAGCGTAGAGGAGCTTTCGGCGGCGGTGCACCTGAAAAACGCCCTCCCCGTAGTGCAGCAGCTGCTCAGCAAGCGCGCCGTGCGCATAGAGGAGCAGCTGGTAAGCACCTGCAAGCCGCGCTACGAAACGATGGTTACCCTGCACCCCAGCATCGGGAGCGAGGAAGACCTGAACGCGCGCTTCGCCCTCACGGCGCGGGCGCCGCAGCAAGAGCAGCTGCTGCTGGCCTACGTGTCGATGGCCTTACCCATCGCCTACTCCGCGCCGCTACAGGTGGCGCAAAAGGCGCTCCTGGAGAAAACCGGCATCGCCGCAGCCGTGCTCAAAGCCTGCGTGTCGAAAAACATCTTCGCGCTGTACCGCCGACCGCTACGCCCCGCAAGCGCCGACGATGAGGCCGAAGATTTTTCGGCCACCATGCCCACCCTCTCCCCAGCCCAGCAGCAGGCCTACGACGGCATACGACAGCGCTTTGCCGAAAAGCAGGTCGTCCTGCTGCACGGCGTCACCTCGTCCGGCAAAACCGAGATATACATGCACCTCATTGCGCAGGCGCTGGCGCAGGGAAAGCAGGCGCTCTACCTCCTGCCCGAAATTGCGCTCACGGCGCAGCTCATCAACCGCCTCAAAAAAGTCTTTGGCAGCGTGGGCGTCTACCACTCCAAGTTCAGCGATGCGCAGCGCGTAGAGGAGTACCGGCGCCTGCTGGAAAACAGCGCACAGCCGTCGCTGATGCTCGGCGTGCGCTCGTCAATCTTTTTACCCTTCAGCAACCTTGGCTTAGTCATTGTGGACGAAGAGCACGAAAACACCTACAAGCAGCAATCCCCCGCGCCCCGCTACCACGCGCGCGACGCCGCCATCATGATGGCCGCGCAGCACGGCGCAAAGGTGCTGCTCGGCTCGGCCACCCCGGCCGTGGAGAGCTACCACAACGCCGCTTCGGGAAAGTACGGCCTGGTGGAGCTCTTGGAGCGCTACGGACAGGCCGAGCTGCCGGAAGTACGAATCGTAAACGTGGCCTACCTGAAAAGCAGGCAGGGCGAAAAGCACTTTTCGCCCGTGCTGCTCAACGAAATCGGCGCGGCGCTGGAGCGGGGCGAACAGGTAATCCTATTCCGCAACCGCCGCGGCTTTTCCCCCTACGTGGAGTGCAGGGAGTGCGGCTGGATACCCCAGTGCGAGCACTGCAACGTGAGCCTCACCTACCACAAGCGCAGCCACCAGCTGGTGTGCCACTACTGCGGGTTTGCCATCGGACTGCCCCAGCGCTGCCTGGCCTGCGACGGCGTGGCGCTCGAAGCAAAGGGATTCGGCACAGAAAAGGTGGAGGAAGACCTGCAGCTCATCTTCCCCAGCGCCGCCGTTGAGCGCATGGACTTCGACACCACCCGCACGCGCAGCGCCTACGAGCGCATCATTGCCGACTTTGAGAGCCGCAAAATTCAAATCCTCGTCGGCACGCAGATGGTAACCAAAGGGCTGGATTTTGACAACGTAAGCTTGGTTGGCGTCCTCAACGCCGACAGCATGCTTTCGTTTCCCGACTTTCGCGCCGGCGAGCGCAGCTACCAGCTCATGGCGCAGGTGGCCGGACGAGCCGGACGACGCGGAAAGCCGGGGCGCGTGCTCATACAGACCGTGCAGCCGCAGCACCACATCCTGAGCTGCGTGCAGCGCAACGACTACCAGGAAATGTACCGCGCGCAGGTGGCCGACCGGCAAGAGCTCCTCTACCCTCCCTTTGTTCGCCTCATAGAGCTCACGCTAAAGCACCGCAGCGAGCAGACGCTGCTGCGCGCGGCGCAGGCGCTCGCCCTCCGCCTAAAGGCCATCTTCGGAAGCCGGCTGCTTGGCCCCGTAGCGCCGCTCGTCAACCGCATACAAAACCGATTCCTCCTCAAATTTACCCTCAAGATAGAGCGCGGAAAATCGGTGGAAAAAGCAAAGGCGCTGCTGCTGGCGCAATTCGCCGAAATCCGCCAAATAGACGAGTTCCGGCAGCTCGAAATTATCCCGGACGTAGACCCCTTGTGACGCTTGCGCAACACGCTACACGCGCCGCAGAGGGGCGCTACGCGCGCCGCTACGCGGTAAGGGTGCAAGGGTGATAAGGGGGCGCAGGAATATGCCGAAAAGGGGTGGCGCAGGCCTTTTAAGGGGTAGACACGGGCTGCAATCCCGCGCCGGCGAGATAAGCGCCCTAACGACGACTTGCGGCGACCGCAGGGGCGTATGGCATACGCCCCTGCTGAATATCGATGTATTATCATGGGGCGTATGGGTTGGGCGGAAAACGGGCGGAAAATGGGCGGAGAATGGGCGGAGAATGGATGAAATGGGTTGGGCGTATGGGTTGGGGGCGTATGCAATACGCCCCTGCGGTTGCCGTTGTTTACCAATGACGGAGCGGGGCTTACCGTCATTTTTTTGGGTTGTCGTCAGCAATATAAACCTGGAATGACGGGCGCTGTTGGAGGAGGCGAAATGGTGGCAGCTGCGTCGCCGAGGCGCTTTTTGCTGCGCAGCAGGAGATAGGCAGCAGGAGATAGAAAGACTATTTTCGCACTTTATAAGCTCGAATTTCGCTCAGCGTGCCGCACGTTTCCACCTTTTTATTCCGCGACAGCTGCTTCAGCCGCCAGCTCAGATAGCCGTCTCCCACGCCGGAATCGATGTCGCAAAGTGTTTGACCGATAACCCTTGCGGCGGACTGAAATTCACTGCTGCAATTCGCCTCCAAGAATGCATCAAAATAGGTTTCGTCTTTTTCGAGTATTTCTCCGTTTTTGCCACGCACTCTGAGCTGCGAATTTCCTCCCGCAAGTCGTTTCCACAGCGTTTTTCGCTCTTGCAGCTCGCCGCCGGTGAGCTGCCTGAAAGATTTGGCGATTTCTTTGACCTGAAAAGCGGCGGTAGCGGCCAGAATGCCCGGGTAGATTACGTCGCCATATACCGATTTTACCGGAACATTGGGGTAGCCGACCATAAAAATACGCCGGTCAAGCGCCGGTACCGGCAAGTGATACAGCAGGCGCGCCGTAGCCACAATTTCGGAGGCGGAGCAGCCTGTCCACAGGTATATTTTATCAATATCCCCGTAATGCTCAACGAGGGTTTTCAGCGTTGCCAAATCCTGCTCCACCACATTATCCTTTTCCATCCTATCGGGATGGTGCGCCTCGTAGCATTCACATGCCATCAGCGATTTTTTTCTTCTTTCCACAAGCGCCCCGTCCGAGGACAAATCACAAAGCTCTCCCACTGCCAAATCATCCCTTAGAGCTACCACCTCTGCACGCTCAAAGTCAACTACCCCGCTGTCAACCAGCGTTCGCTCGGCTATTTGTCCAAAAACGATATGGATATTTTTTTGCAGCCAATTTCTTTTTGTATTCATAATTTACCTGCTTTTTAGTTTAACCCGTCCCCCGTCCTGCCGAATTTGTAATTCGGCAGCCGTGAATATAAGCATTTGTAATGCGAAAAATAAACAAGCCCCGAAAGCAGCCTGTGGGCAAGGTTGTTCACCGTTTTTTCAGGATTTCTCTTTCCTTTTTCGTCAAGCTGGCCGAGCCCTTAGCCGAAATTTTGTCGAGAATACGGTCAACCTCCTGCTGCCGCTGCTGCCGCTGCCGGTTGTACGCTATCTCAAAGTCATCAGCCGCCACGCGGGGGTGTGCGCGTAGCTTCCTGCAAAAAATATTTCTAAAAAAAGTGAACATCTGTTTTTGAATTTTGAATTTTGAATTTTGAATTTTAAATGCGGTATGGTTTTGTGCCTCGTGACATATAATTCCTCAAACTCCTATCCTTCCAAACTCCCAAACTCCTATACTCCTATCCTCCTAAACTCCTAAACTCCTCTTTAATAAAAATGCTGAGATTTTTTTCGCCAGTACTTGATGAGCAGAAAGCCGAAAAGCATTCCTCCCACGTGCGCAAAGTGCGCCACGTTACTTCCCTGGTTGCTCACTCCGAGCGTCAGCTCCAGCACGCCGTAGGCGAGCACAAAGTATTTTGCCTTGATGGGGATAGGCGGGAATAGGAGCATCAGCTGCGTGTTTGGGAAGAGCATCCCAAAGGCCAGCAGCACGCCGAAGACAGCGCCGCTGGCGCCCACCGTGGGGATGTTCATCATTCCGCGGATAAGGCTATTCACCGTTTCCTCTGCCTGCGCGGCCTGCACGGGGCTGTCGGGCATGGCCGACCAGCGGGAAACAAAAGCGTCCAGCGCGCCGGGGTCAACGCTTTTGCTGAAGTATTTTACGACAAACGCCTCAAATGTATCCGGCGTGAGCGTGTTCGTCAGCGCTTTGGCGGCGCTCTGCACGTGCGAAATTTCTATCCAGCCCACAAAGGTATGCAGGGCTGCCGCGCCCAGCCCCGTCACAAAGTAGTAGAGCAGGAAGCGCTTGCCGCCCCACACCTGCTCCAGCGTGCTGCCAAACATCCACAGCGCGTACATGTTGAAGAAGATGTGCATCAGCCCGCCGTGCATGAACATGTGCGTGACCAGCTGGTGCGGCATAAAGTGCTGCGAGCCGGGGTAGTACAAACCCAGATAGCGTACCAGGTCAACGCCCGTGCGCTCCATCAGCATGGTGAGCAGCAGCAGCACAACGTTGATAATAATAAGATTTTTTACGACAGGGGGAAGGTTTCTCATTTCTGCTTTTTTTGATCGGTTTTTTTGCGGTATCTCAATTTTCGGTTTTCTGCTCGCTTTTTTCGCGCTTCAGGAGCTTCTTGTCCAGCTCATCTATGCTAATGACGGTCAGCGTTGGCTTGCCATCGGGGCAGACGTCGGGCGAGGAGCAGGCAAAGAGGCGCTCCACCAGGTTGCGCATCTCCTCTTCGCCCAGCGTTTTTCCGGCGCCGATGGCCATGCTGGCCGCCATCGAGGAGGCCAGCGCGTGGCGGTGGTTATCCTGTAGCGATTTTTCATCGCGCTTAAGCATGGCCAGCAGCTCCTCGAGCATTTCCCCGGCGTTTTTGGCCTGCGCTATGGCGGGCATGGCCTGCACCACCACGGTGTGGTTGCCGAAATCGCGCACCTCCAGCCCCATGCGCAGCAGGTCGCCCGATACGCTCAGCAGCAAATCGTAGTCGGACGGCGAAAGCCGCACCGCCTGCGGAAACAGCTCCTGCTGCGCCGGCGATGCGCCGTCGATGCTTTGCAGCAGCGCCTCGTACAGCACCCGCCGGTGCGCGCGAGCCTGGTCTATCACCATCAGCCCCGACTTGACCGGCGTGAGGATGTACTTGGCCCGAAGCTGAAAAATGCGGCTCTGAAAGGCTGTTGGCTCCGCTGCCGGCTCGCCTTCTGCGTCGGCGTTTATTTTTGACGTAATGATGATGCTTTCTTCGCCCTGGTCGCCGCGAAAAAAGGGGTGGTCTTTTGCCAGGCCGTCGTACATCTTTTGCCATTCGCGCGGCCCCTGCGTTTTTTTGCTCTCCTCCCTGAACGGGTTGTAGGAGGGGTCGACCGCCACCTGCGGAACGCTCACCACCGTATCGCGGCGCAGCACGGGGATGTCGATAATCCCAGACGTCTCGAAGTTAAGGGTCGGCGCCAGCGCGTACTTGCCTATCGATTCGCGAACGGCGGCGTGCAGGATTTTCCATATCACCAGCTCGTCCTCGAACTTGATTTCGGTTTTGGTGGGGTGAATGTTTACGTCTATGCCGGCGGGGTTAACCTCGAGGTAGATGAAGTACGCCGGGTAAACGCCCTGCGGCAAAAGCTGCTCGTAGGCGCGCAGCACGGCGCTACGGAAGTAGCTGCTCTGAAAGTAGCGCCCGTTGACAAACAGGTATTGCTTGTCCTGCTCCTTGGAGGCGCTCTCCGGCGTAGACACAAAGCCGTGCAGCGCCACGACCTGCGTTTTGGTGTCAACATCAATCAAGCCCTTCACGCTTTTGGCGCCGGCAAACATTGCCGTGATGCGCTGCTTGAGCGTGGCTGCGGGCAGCTCCACCTCCTTCCCGCCGTCGCGCCACAGCGTGAACGACACTTCGGGGTGGCACAGCGCAATGCGCTTCAGCTCGCTTTCGATGCAGCGAAATTCGGTGTTGTCGGTCTTAAGAAACTTGCGGCGGGCGGGGATGTTGTAGAACAGGTTTTTCACCGCAATGGAGGTTCCCACAGGGCAGCTCACCGGCTCCTGCTGCTGCACCTCCGACCCGTTTATCACCAAGCGCGTGCCGGCGTCGTCGCCGGCGGGGCGCGTCTTCACCTCCACCTCGGCAACGGAAACTATCGACGCCAGCGCCTCGCCCCGAAAGCCAAAGCTCTGCAAGCTGAACAGGTCGGATGCTTCGCGAATCTTGGAGGTCGCATGGCGCTCAAAGGCGAGGCGGGCATCCACCTCGCTCATACCTCTGCCGTTGTCAACCACCTGCACCAGCGTGCGCCCGGCATCTTTTATCACGATGCTCACGGAGGTTGCGCCCGCGTCTATGGAGTTTTCCACCAGCTCTTTTACCACAGAGGCCGGGCGCTGAACAACCTCGCCGGCCGCTATCTGGTTGGCTACGCTATCGGGTAGGAGCCGAATGATATTTTGCATTTAGGTATTTCTTTTTCGGTGATGCCATAAATTGTATGATACAGCAACGATTATGCTGATTATAACCCATTTGTATTAATGAGGTGGTGAGGTTGTTGTTTATACTATATCTCTCTGCTACTGAGGTTGTTTTGTTGTTGAAATTAGGTATAACCGAGCGCAGCGAGCTCACGAACACCAAAAATAAGCACGAGTGAGCAAATTCAGAACTCCTGACTTGGCACAGATTACATTGTCGCAATTTTGGGGCATCAAATAATGTAACAAGTTGATTATTAAAGATAAAATTCAACATTATTGTATTCCCGACATTATTTTCGCGACAGTAATGTTTTGTGCTATGTTTTTCATATATGAC
>JAIROF010000114.1 GCA_031257655.1 Prevotellaceae bacterium
TGAGAATTGGTTGCTGACGACGGAAGAGCGTACGCACGCCAGCTAAGCACTGCGTGCACAAACACCTCTGCAGGCGTCCACAAATTTTGTATTTTAAATTCTAAATTTGGCATTCTACATTCTACATTCTACATTCTACATTCTACATTCTGCATTTTGCATTCTGCATTCTGCATTCTGCATTCTACATTCTTAAATGTCGGGGCAAATATAAGCAATCTAAACGTTAAATGGCCTTTGAAAAATGATTTTTTTACTGTGATTTTTGATTTTTTTTCTATTCTGTTGGCATAACATTTCGTTTAACTTGCGTCTACCTTTAAATAAGTCTTAAATTTTATGTTTTAAATGCTTGTTTACGCAAAGCGCGATATAATGCGCCGCACGGTCGAAAAGTTGCGATTCGTTTTTTTGGGGGGATGGCGTCCATGTTTGGTTGATGTAATTCACAAACAAGTAAGAATCAGCGTCGTACCACAAACTGTGAGGTTTTTCGCCCCCACAATTTATGACACAATTAATCATCCCAATCATTTAAGGGAACCTCTAAAAACCCAAAAATCAAGGCTTGCGACTGAGGCAAAATAAAGTAAATGAGCATTTTGCAGAGGGAGCGTAACGCAGAGTTTGGGGTTTTTAGAGGTTCCCTTAAATCAAAGAAATCACAGCTCAGACAATAGCAGGCGAAGCGTGCACGCTACGCCAATCGGGAGAAGTGGTAGGAGATTGGCTATACAATCTTTTCATAGCATCTCAAAAAAAGAATTAGCCATTATCTGCCAATTAAAGTTCATATCAATCAATCATGGACGCTACACAGTAACGCGAATTTTCAATTTTCAATTCACGCTTTTCCGTTCATAGCGATCAGCGCGGCGCCGTAGGCGCCCATCAGCTCCGGGATTTTGCTGCAGGTAACCTTTTTTCCGGTTACCACTTCGAGCGCCCGCTGTATGGAGGCGTTCTTAAAGGCGCCGCCCTGCACCACAATGTTATCGCCCAGCTCTTGCAGGTCGTTAAACTTTAGCACCTTAAAGAGGCAGTTTTTGACAACCGAGTAGGATAGCCCGGCGGCGATATCGGCGGTGGTAGCGTTTTCGCGGAGGGACTGCTTCACCTTTGAGTTCATAAAGACCGTGCAGCGCGTGCCCAAGTCGCAGGGGTGGGTGGCGGTGCAGGCGAGCGCGGCGAATTGGGGGGCGGTGAAGCCGAGCGATTTGCCAAAGGTCTCCACAAACGAGCCGCAGCCCGACGAGCAGGCTTCGTTGAGCTCCACGCGGCTGATTTCGCCGTTTTTGATGAAGATTGCTTTCATGTCCTGACCGCCAATGTCGAGCACAAAGCTCAGGTTTTCGTTCAGGTAGTGCGCCGCCGTGTAGTGCGCAATGGTTTCCACCACGCCGTGGTCTATGCCAAAGGCCGCGCGAATAAGGTCTTCGCCGTATCCGGTTACGGCGCTGCCGGCAATTTTCAGGCTTTTTCCGGCCGCCTTCAGCTTATCGGCAAACTCCTGCAGGCCGCTCTTGACGGCGTAGAGCGGGTTGCCGTTGTTGTGCGCATAGTAGCTGTAGATAAGCTCCTTGTCTTCGCCGATAATCGCAATCTTGGTGGTGGTAGAGCCGCTGTCTAACCCCACGTAGCAGCGGGCGCCGCGATAGCCTGCTACGGGTACTTTTTTCACCATCTCCACCTCTTTTTCGTGCAGGAGCCAGCGCTCGCGCTCCGCGTCGTTGGCAAAGAGCACGGGGAGGGCGTTTCTGCGCGGCGCTGTCGCCACGCGCTCCTCCGCTATGCGCCTGCGCAGGTCGTCGGCGTCCACCTCGAGGCGCGCCGCCTCCATGAGCGCCGCCCCGTGCGCCGATACGATTTCGGGATGGTCGGCGTCGACCACATCGTTGGGCTGGAGGTGCATGGCTTTCAGGAAGAAGTCTTTCAGCAGGGGAAGAAAGGAGAACGGGCCGCCGCAGAACATGACCTTGGGGGCCACGTCGCAGGCGCGGGCTAAGGTGTTCATCGTTTGCATGGCAACCGCATGGAACACGGACGCAACAATGTCCGACTTGCTAACCTCCCGGCTGATGAGGTTTTGCACATCCGTTTTGGCAAACACCCCGCAGCGCGAGGCAATGGCGTAAATCGTGTACGCAGGCTCTATGAGGCTGTTGAGCTCCTCGATGGGGATGTTGAGCAGCATGGCCATTTGGTCGATAAAAGCGCCGGTGCCGCCTGCGCAGTTCCCGTTCATGCGAATGTCCGGCTGGCGGTCGGGGTGGAAGAAAATCATTTTGGAATCCTCCCCTCCCAAATCCACGAGCGTGCGGACGTTGGGGTACTTCTCAAAGATGAGGCGCGATGCGGCCACCACCTCCTGCACAAAGGGAATCCGCGCAGCCTCAGAGATGCCCATGCCTGCCGAGCCGGTCACCATGGCGCTTACCCGGCAGCGGCCCAGCTTCTCCCTCATTTCGTCAAAAAATGTGCACACCACCTCGGTAACCCGCGTATTGTGCCTGCGGTAGGCGTTGTACACCAGCGCGCCGTTGGTATCCAAGACGGCTATTTTGGCAGTTGTTGACCCAACATCCAATCCCAACCTATATATCATAATCAAGCTTAAATCATCTATTTAACTACTGTTTCTATCCTACTCCCAAGACGTGGTCTGTGGGCTGTCGGCTGCCATGCTACTTCCGGCCAGCCAGCCGGTGGAGAACGCTATCTGGAGGTTGTATCCCCCCGTATCGGCGTCAACGTCGAGCAGCTCGCCGGCAAAGTAAAGCCCCTTCGCCAGCTTCGACTGCATGGTAGCGCCGTCCACCTCATCCGTCAAAACGCCTCCTGCTGTGATAATTGCCTCGCTAAAGGGGCGGTACCCAAAAGCGTGCAAGGTACAACATTTGAGGGTATCTACTACCCGCTGCCTGTCGTTTTCACAAACTTTAGCCCTTATTTGCAGGGCGGCCTGCTCCGCAAAAAATGGTATAAATGGCGCGGGCATCAGCTTACGCAGCAGGGCGCCAACGCTATGGATTTCGCTGCGCTGCAGCTCGCGCTCCAAACGGTTTTGGAGCTGCTGTCGGCTCAGCGCGGGCTTCCAGTCCAGCATCAGCGCAACCTTGCGCTGCGCCTGCAGCGCGTCGACAACGCTCCGGCTCAGGCGCAGCGCAATGGGGCCCGATACGCCAAAGCCGGTGAACATCAGCTCGCCAAGCGCTTCTCCTATCGGCCGGCCATCGGCGGTGGCGGTCAGCTTTACGTTGCGCAGCGTCAAATCGCGGAAGCCATGCTTGGCAAAGCCTGCAACTTCGATGGGCGTCAGCGCGGGGCGAAGGGGCGCGATGCGGTGCCCCAGCTTTTTTGCCCATCCGTAGCCATCTCCGGTGGAGCCGGTGGCAGGGTAGGCAAGCCCGCCGGTGGCCAGCAGCAGCTTTTTGCCCTGCGCCGTGCGCGTGGCCCCCTTGTGGCGAAAGGTAACCGAAAACAGCCCATCGCTGCGCTGCGCAATGCTTGCCACCTGCGCATGGCACAGCAGCTCTACGCCCGCGCGCCGCGCCCAGCGGGTTAAGGCTTCCGCCACATCCCACGCCCGTTGGCTCGCCGGAAACACGCGCCCGCCTCGCTCCTCGACGGTGCGCACGCCTATTTTGCCCAGCAGCTGCACCAGCTGGGCGCTGAAGAACAGCGAAAATGCGGGGCGAAGAAAGCTTGCGTCGGGGTAGATTTTTTGCAAAAATTCTTCCGGCGGCTTGGTGTTGGTGATGTTGCCGCGCCCTTTGCCGCTAATGCGCAGCTTGCGCAGGGGCTTCTCCATTTTTTCGAGCAGGAGCACGCTTGCGCCCAGCTCGGCGGCGCGGCCGGCTGCCACTACGCCGGCAGCGCCGGCGCCAACAACGATGATATCGACAAGCAAGGAAATTTTGAATTTTTTTTGAACCGAATAGCTCGATGGCGCCCGGCATGGTTTTGCACGGAAATAGCGCGCAGCTGGCGCAGATTTTTATGATTTGCGCAGCAGAAGAACCGGAGCGGAGCTCGGCGCAGCCAAGTGGCGAAAATCTGTGCAAATCATAAAAAATCTGCGCCAGCTGTGCGCCAAAAAAACAAATCGCAGCTTTCGACCGCGCCAAACGCCTCCCCAAGCAGCACAAACGACAAGCTGACGGCGCAGGGCTGTGAGGAGCGCCGTCAACTTGTCGTAGCTGTTTTTCGCTGGAGCGCGTAGCGCATTAGGGGAGCGTAATTTTGTGCTCCTGCAAAATTTTTCGCGCAAGGTTGAGCATGGTGGGGTCGTCGAAGGTAACAAGCCCGCCGTCGGGGCCTTGCTCGTAGTGGATGCCGGCGGTTTGCGCCTGCAGGTGGTTTCCGCCAAAGAAGTTGCGCACCGTGTCGACGGTTACGCCAAGCAAATCGGCAATCTTGTGGGTGCTTCCGTCGGGTAGCGCATCCTTAATCCGGCGCAGCTGGTTAAATGTTATTGTTTCCATAATCAGATGGTTTTTTAGTAGTACAATATTAAAGATATATCAGCTTATAAAAATAGGCTTACAGTGAGTTCAGTATAATTCTTGCCTCCTCTACCGTTTGTCCTGCGGGCTTGCTTTTGAGGCTTTCGAGGGTGAAAGAGCGGAGCGTTTTTTGCAATTTTTCACGGTTTATCACGTTATTAACGCCGTTAAAGTCTCGTAAGAGGATTTTTACTTTTTCGTAATCCTGTATTCCCTCCAGCAGGCGCTCCATTCTGAGCGACGATGCGCCGTTGGGGTACGCCATGGCGTAGAAACCCGCCGCGCGCGAGGCGCTTCGCGCGTCCTGCAGGGGATTTTTGCCCCAGCTGTTGTAGGCCTGCCGCGTGTACCCGTCCAGCCCGTTGGCGGCGGCGTACCAGCAGAGCCACGCGGCTTCGGCGGGCGGCGAAAAGGTGTACGTGCCGGGCTGCGCGTCGCTGCATGGCGAGTAGATGCACAGCAGCCGATTTTCTCTGCCGTCGGCGTCGCGCCGCGCGCTGGCGGCAAACGGCTTTGGCGCCACGCTGTAGCGGCTCACCGAGCGCCGGACGTCGGCGAAGTAGCGGCCGGTGTAGCTGATGCTGTAGCCGGAGTCCACCTTTGCCACGAGGTCTATAAGCCTGCGCAGGCGCTCCTTGCCCGCTTCCTGCAGGCAAATGGCGGTCTGGTCAAGCCAACCCTTCGCCTTGAGGTGCGCCGTGAGCAGCTCCAGCAAGCTTTTGAGGTATTCGCCGTGCTCCCGGCTGCCGGCGGACATTTCCTGCACCTTGATGCTGTTGCTTGCCTGGTCGAAGTAGGAAAAGGTCTGCACGCTCCGGCTGCTCACGTAGCAGCTCAGCTCGCGGTTGACGCCAAGGCTCATCATGAACTCCACCCAGAGGTCGAGCTTGGTGAAATCGGCGCTCCACGTGTTGTCCACGCGCCGCGTGAGGGTTACCATGGATTCGTATTCGTTTGGCAGCGCGCCCTCAATGGCGTTGTCGGTCAGGGGAATGGTGATGGCTTTTTGGCCGCATTGCGCCAGCTGCGCCATGGCGGGGCGCATGGCGTTGAAGTGCGCCTTGCTCCACGGCGTGAGGTTGTGGCGCCGCGCCACGGCGATGGGGTTTTGCCACATGTCGAGGTAGAACGACCACTGCGGCGCAGGCGGCAGGAGGTGATTGCGCACAAAGACGTTGATGGTGAGCGTGACCGGGTCCGGCAGCTCCCTGGCGGTTACGGTAATGAAGCCTTTGTACTTGCCGGCGGGCGTTTCGGGCTGCACATTCAGGGAAAACCATACGGGCTGCACCGTTCGCCTACGGATGGATACCGTAGGCCTGTACTCGATGGCGTCGGCCACCGGCGCGGAGTCGAGGCGGGCGCTCTGGCGCGGGGAGCAGCCGTCGGCGCCAAATTCATCGCTCATGACGTAGCGCATAAACCCTGCGGTGCAGCACTTTGCGCTGATTTTCTGTCCGGCGGAGGTTTCCAAGTCCGACACGTGGAGGGCAACGTCGCTGGCTCCCGTGCCGCTCCACAGCAGCAGCTGCGCGCCAATCCGCTCGCCGCGCCAGCAGGTTTCACCCCAAAAAATTTCTTCGGCTACATCGGGAACTTCGGTTTTTGAAAAGCGAATGTCTTTACTTACAAAGCTTACGCAGAGCGGTTTTTTTACCTTCGACCATGCTCGCTGAGCGGCTTTTGAGGAGGCGCTTGTCTCGCCGCGCTTTGCGCCGGGCTGGGCGTAAGCGGTGGTGAGCGCTGCAAGCCCAATGATACACGTGAGGAGTAATATTTTTGCGATGCCGGTCATTAAACGTTGTAGCTTTGTTGAAGTAAAAGCATTTTATGCAAAGGTAGCATAATAATACCGAAATTACAACTCCTACAGCCGGATTACACTCCAAACTCGTCTTAAATTCGGCAAAATAGCCCCTAATATTTTTGAAAATTTCGTAGGAAAAGGTTAACGAGAAAGGATATTTCTATATAAGTTTGCTGAGATTTTTTGGCTTCACCGGCGTCAGGCGCTGGCAATTGCCCTGCAAATTTTTTTAGCGAACGTAGGGCCTTGGTATATGAACCCGCTGTAGAGCTGCACGAGCGAAGCTCCGGCGCGCAGCATGTTCATTGCGTCCTGCGGCGCCATAATGCCGCCCACGCCGATAATGGGCAGCTTGCCCTGCGTTTTGCGGCTGATGTATCGCACCATTTCCAGCGCGCGCTGCGTGAGCGGCGCACCGCTTAGCCCGCCGTTGCCCATGCCGGCGACCTTGTGCTGGGGAGTTTTAAGCCCGTCGCGGCGCGTGGTGGTGTTGGCGGCCACCACGCCGTCGAGGTTTTCGGTGGCAATGACCGCGAGCGCATCGTCTATTTGCGGCGGCGTGAGGTCGGGGGAGAGCTTGAGAAGGATGGGCTTGCGCTGCGGCTGCCGGGCGCGAATGGCGGTGAGCCGCCGCACAATGGCGGTGAGCTGCTCGCGGCTCTGCAGGTCGCGCAGGCAGGTCACGTTGGGGCAGCTGACGTTGACCACAAAGTAGTCGGCGTGGGGGTAAAGCGCGGCGAAGCAGGCGGCGTAGTCGTCGGGGGCATGGTCGTTGGGCGTGAGGGTGTTTTTGCCAATGTTGGCGCCCACCACCACGCTGGGGTTGCGCCTGCGCAGGTTCTTCACCACCGCCTCTACCCCGTCGTTGTTGAAGCCCATGCGGTTGATGATGGCCATGTCATCGGGTAGCCGGAAGCAGCGCGGCTTGGGGTTTCCGCCTTGCGCCAGCGGCGTTACCGAGCCTACCTCAACGTGGCCAAACCCTAAGCAGGAGAGCTCGTTTACGCGCCGGGCATTTTTATCAAATCCTGCCGCCAAGCCTACAGGATTGGGAAAGTCAATGCCGAATACGGTTACCCCGAGCGACGCCTGCCGAAAGGTGCAGCATCTCGTCACCGCCCGCTTACCCCACGGGATAAACCGGAGCGCGCCAAGCATAGCCATAATGAAGCGGTGCATGGACTCGGGGCTAAACAGAAAGAACAGGGGTCGAAAAAAACGGTACATTGCTATTTTGAGGGTTTTAAATGGTTGTTTGCGCTTACGTATATGCTCCGCACAGCCGAAGATGGCGATTTGTTTTTTAGCACGCAGGTGGCGCAGATTTTAATGATTTACGCAGTTTTTAGCCATTTTTTCCCAGCTGCGGAAATTACTAAAGGGAACCCCTAAAATTTGTGTAGCCAGCGTGATGTTTTCGGACAAATATATTTTTCGACTTGCAAGGTCACAGGCTTCATGATTTTTTTTCGCTTGCTTCCAGCTCCGCTTTTAGCAGCGCGTAAATTTTTTGCCAGGGCTGCCTGTAGAGCTCCGTATTTTTTTCGGCAAGGCGCGTAAACGTTGCCGATGCATAAAAAATGTCCGTTGCCCGTTCCTCTTCAAAGTCGAAGTCAAGAATCAGCTTTCCGACAATTTTTTCGCCTATGTCCGCCATCTCAATGAAAATATCATCGCTATCATCTACCATATCAAGAAGCTGCAATGAGTTTGCCGTGCAAAAGCAGATTTGGTGCGTTTTTTCGTGGTAGCTCAGCATATCAAGAAATTTTTCCTTGCCAATTCTTCCTTTCAGGTACAATCGTAATGTTACCTGCACCTTGTCGTTGGCCACCGGGCCTTCTACGATGTCGAAATCGTGCGCCGGCTCCGCGATGTTGCGGTCTCTGTTCATTACCACAAAGTCGAGCCACTCGTCGTCGTACCTGTCAAAACGCTTTATTTTGCAAATGCTTTCTGCAAAAGCGGTTTCGGTAAACTCAAGCTCGGTTACAAATCCCTGCGTATCGTGTTTTTCGCCTATAATTTTTGCCCAGCTTTCGGCTTGCTCGCGGAGCTTGGTAGCGTAAAATCCTCTGCCAAAATCTTTGTGCGGCAGGCATTTCGACAGGTCAATCCGGTCTATTTTCGCGTAGCTGCCGTGGTATACCCTCATCGCATGCCTCCATTTTTACGGCAGATGGAGTAAATATCGTGCACGGCCCAAATATCATTGTCCGTATGCAAAGCCCACCAGTGGCGACGCAAAAAGTCCAACCCGCCGTACTTTTTCAGGTAAAAGTAGGCGTCCTGCACGCCCATCTTATACGCGCGGGCAAACTCTGGGATAATGTAAGTAATGAAGCTTATCTTGTCGCTCGTTGCCTTATCTAATTGTTTTGTAGGCTTGTCCATATAGCTGTAATTTACGAGGTGCAAAGCTGCATATTTTCATGATTTTTTTTCGCTTGTTTCCAGCTCCGCTTTTAGCAGCGCGTAAATTTTTTGCCATGGCTGCCTGTAGAGCTCCGTGTTTTTGTCGGCAAGGCGCGTGAACGTTGCCGATGCATAAAAAATGTCGGCGGCTTGGGTTTCGTTGATTTGCTGTGTAGATGTCAGCTGCTCTACAATTTGCTCGGCAATGTCTTCAATGCAGAAAATATTGTTGTCATGCTTTTTGTTTAAAACGAGCAAGGAGCGCATAGTGCAAAAACAAATCTGATGCGTAGGCTCGTGATACGAAAGCATTTTTAAGAAGATTTTCTTTGAAATTTCTCCCTCCAGATACTTCGCTAAAGTTCGCTGAACTTTGTCGTCGGCAACAGGCCCCTCTACAATATCAAAGTTATGCACCGGTTTAGGCGCCATCGGATTGCGATTCAGTACCACAAAATCCAACCACTCCTCGTTATATGCATCAAAATGCTTTACATTACACAAATTTTCTGTAAATGCGGAGTCGTAATAAGTGAATTCTGTAACAAACCCTTCATTACCGTATTTTTCGCCAATTGTTTTTGCCCAATTTTCAGCGTGTTTGCGATATTTAGTGACATAAAAACCTTGCCCGAAATCTCTGTTTAGGTGCGCTTTCGACAAATCAATTTCATCAATTACCGTATAGCTTCCATGATACACCTGCATCAGCGTCGTCCTCCGTTTTTATAGCAAATTTCGTATATATTATGCAGCGTATATAGCACATTATCGGTATGTAATGCCCACCAGTGCTTGTTAAGGAAATCCCACCCACCGTACTTTTTCAGGTAAAAGTAGGCGTCCTGAATATTCATTTTGTACGCTGCCGCAAATTCCGGAACAATGAAAGTAATGAAGCTTATCTTGTCGCTCGTTGCCTTATCTAATTGTTTTATAGGATTGTCCATATAGCTGTATTTTACGGGGTGCAAAGCCACCTGTTTTTCCTTAAAAGCTGCCTGTTTTTTTATTGATGAATGGCAAAGCATAGAAATATAGCAAATTATCCAATGCTTTGCCGCTCGAAAAATTCACCCGCTCCTGTGGCGAAGTGACATAAATAGTTGAACTTCAAATGATGGCAAAGATACGAAAAGTTTCTCAGACAATCGCTCCCTTTGCAGGAGTTTCTTTCGCAAACAGGAAATTTAGCTGCTTGCGACTTATCGCAGCTTATTGATAAAGAGGTGGGAAATTTGTAATTCCTTTCATATAGCTAAAATGTAATTTGCTCATTTTTAGCTATTTGAATTTTTGCATTTAGCTTTGCTTAATAGGCGACTTTCATATAACTAAAATGTAATTTGCTTATTTTTAGCTATTTGAATTTTTGCATTTAGCTTTGCTTAATAGGCGACTTTCATATAACTAAAATGTAATTTGCTCATTTTTAGTTATTTGACATTTTGTATTTAGCTTTGTTTAATGAGCGACTTTCATATAACTAAAATGTAATTTGCTTATTTTTAGTTATTTGATATTTTGTATTTAGTTTTGTTTAATGAGCGACTTTCATATAACTAAAATGTAATTTGCTCATTTTTAGTTATTTGAATTTTTGCATTTAGCTTTGCTTAATAGGCGACTTTCATACAACTAAAATGTAATTTGCTCATTTTTAGTTATTTGATATTTTGTATTTAGCTTTGTTTAATGGGCGACTGATTCGTAATTCCTAATTCGTAATTCCTAATTCCTAATTCGTAATTCGTAAGCGCTCCCCCAGCTTACGCCGGGGATTACTATAGAGCAAGCCTTACAGGGTTGAGAGTTTCGCTGCAGGTGCTGCATGTAAGACAAGTGCGTACTAACCTCATCGGTATTTATAGCGGAAATATACCACGTTCATGGTATTGTTTTTGGGATAATGCCGCGCTACCTTTGCACCCGTGCTTCCGTAAAGTGGTAGCGGTTATTTTTTATGTGCAGCTCACGTCAACATATTATTTTTCCTCTAAGCGGACGCTTCGTAAAGATTTTTTACGAAACCTTTCTGTTTTCTTCGGCTCATCTCCATAGCGGGCCGTAGCAACAGGTCTACACTTCTAACGTTTTTAGCAATCTTAAATAACAATAAAAAAAACGCCTCCTCTGTCCAACCCTGAAAAATCAGACCGAAGAGGCGGCAGTAAAAAAAATTTACTTATGGCAAAGATAATAAATTATTTTGAGGGCACAGGCCAGCTCTCCTCTGCAAGGATTTTTTTTCTTCTCCTTGCGGCAACCCTGCCCGGCGTAGCGCCGCTCTACGCCGCTCCGGAAGCAAAAACCATCACCATCGAAGGATACGTTGTAGATCGAACCAGCGGCGAATACATCACAGGCGCAAATGTGGTTGTAAAAAGTGAAAAAAGCTTCAAGGCAGCAACGTCCGGACAGCGCGGACAGTTCAGCCTCGACGTATCCTCCCTGCCCGCGACGCTAGAGATTAGCTTTGTTGGATACAAAAAGCAGGAAATCGACATTTACGAGCTGCCATCGGAGCCTGTAGCCATTGCGCTCGTTGAGGATTACAATTTGCTCAACGAGCTGGTGGTTACCGCTCGGCGCAGTAAGGAAATTGTTCAGGATATTCCGATTCCGATTTCGGTAGTTGGTGGCGCCAAAATTGACGATGCCGGCGCCTTCAACGTAAACAGGCTGAAAGAGCTGGTACCTACCGTCCAGCTCTACTCTTCCAATCCGCGCAACACGGGGCTTAGCATTCGCGGTCTGGGGACAACCTTTGGGCTAACGAACGACGGCATCGACCCCGGCGTGGGCTTCTACGTAGATGGCGTTTACTTCGCGCGCACGGCGTCGGCTACTCTCGACTTTATAGACATTGAGCGGATAGAGGTGCTGCGCGGTCCTCAGGGCACCCTTTTCGGAAAAAACACGACCGCCGGAACGCTCAATATCACAACGCGCAAGCCTCAATTCACTCCCGGCGCTACGTTTGAGAGCAGCTTTGGCAGCTACGGATTTATCCAGACAAAAGTCTCGCTCACCGGCCCGCTGTCCAAGCAGCTGGCGGCACGGCTTTCGCTTACCGGCACGCAGCGCGACGGGTTGGTCTACAACGTAGCGACGCAGAAGTATACCAACGACCAGAACAACCTCGGCGGCAAGCTGCAGCTGCTGTATGCCCCGTCAGGCAAGGTGGATATCATTCTGTCCGGCGATGTTACCCGGCAGCGTCCCGACGGATACGCCCAGGTGGTTGCCGGCGTTGTGCGCACTCAGCGCGCCGATTTCCGGCAGTTTGACCAAATTATCTCCGACTTGGGCTACCAGCTGCCCAGCCTCAACCCGTTCGATCGCACTATAGACCACGACACGCCATGGCGGTCGGGGCAAGACTTGGGCGGCGTTTCGCTTAACGTTGACGTCAAGCTCGGCTCGGGAATCCTGACTTCTACGTCGGCATGGCGCTACTGGAACTGGGATCCCTCGAACGACAGAGATTTCCTCGGCGTGCAAGGCTTGGCGCTTTCGCAGGCGCCGTCGAAGCAGCAGCAATGGTCGCAGGAAGTACGCTGGTCGGGCGAGCTGTCGTCTCGCTTGAGCGGCGTGGTTGGCCTCTTTGCCTTTGGCCAACAGCTGAATCCAAATCCGGCCCATACCGAAGAGGCGGGAGAGTTCCAGTGGCGCTTTGCGCAAGATTCGCAGAGCGACTTGTGGGCAACGCCGGGCCTGTTCGACGGATACGGAATCAAAACCTACCCGAAGCTCAACACCTTTAGCGGCGCCGTGTTCGGCCAGCTGAAATGGGCTATTACCGACAAGTGGACGCTGCTGCCGGGCATTCGCTTTAACTACGACGACAAGCAGGTGGACTTCAAGCGCCAAACCTACGGCGGCCTCGAAACCGACAATCCCGATTTGATTGCCCTGAAAAAGAAGGTGTACAGCGATCAGGCTTTCAACAAGAGGGAGGATGACTTTAACGTCTCCGGCCAGCTGACGCTTTCCTTTGCCCCCTCAAAGCGTATCCATATTTTTGGCACCTATGCAGAATCCTTCAAGCCCATCGGGCTTAACCTCGGAGGATTGCCCAGCGCCGACGGTAAGCCGATGGTAGAGCTGGCGGTCATCAAGCCGGAGGAAGTGCACCATTTTGAAGTGGGGGCAAAAACTTCGCCGATAGCCAACTCCACGCTAAACCTTACGGTTTTTGATACCGAAGTCGATAGCTACCAAGCGCAAGTACAAGCGGCTGAGCTTGCCGTAAACCGCGGATACCTCGCCAACGCCGAAAAAGTACGGGTGTTGGGCGTGGAGCTCGAAGGAAGCAAAAGCTTCAAATACTTCTCCCTGTATGCCTCCATTGCCTATACCGACGGAAAATATGTATCGTTCAAAAACGCCCCGCTCCCGCTGGAGGAAACAGGCCTGAAAAATAGCAACGGCGAATCGGTTTACTTCAAAGACATTTCGGGCGGCCGATTGCCCGGCATATCCCAGTGGGCCGCCTCCTTTGGCGGCGAGGCAACGTTGCCGACCAGCTTCTTCGGGAAAAAAGGCGAATGGTTTTTTGCCATCGACGGCTTTTATCGCTCCTCCTTTTCGTCCAATCCCTCGCCCTCAAAGTATTTGGTGATAGATGCGTATACGCTCCTCAACGCGCGATTAGGATTCCGCGCAACGGAAAAAACAGCGCTATTCGTATGGTCGCGCAACCTGTTCGATAAAGAGTATTTTGAGCAGCTGCTGCCCGGAGCCGGCAATATCGGCCACTACGCAGGCGTACTGGGCGACCCGAGAACCTTCGGTACAACCCTTCGGTATTCGTTTTAACGCACGTTGCGCATCGCTCTCTGAGCCGGAATTATTTTTGGGCTGGATGATGATGATGATGCGTGATGCGCGGCGCGACGGAGAATTGAGAATTGAGAATTGAGAATTGAGAATTGAGAATTGAGAATTGAGAATTGAGAATTTGAAAGCATCCGTCTCCTACTGCGGCCTCTTTTGGAGAGGGGGCGGGGCGGGGCTATTGAGTAAATCAGCAAGATATACCGCTTGCGCAAGTTGAATTAAATCATACACAGGCAGGTGGGATACATCTTTGCTGGTAAGCGTTTTGTTGTTAAATAAGGTTGGAGATAAGGGGTTGCCCGTTGGCGCATCTGAAAATTTTACGTATGTTTGCGGCTTTAAAGTATGATTTATTTAGGATAACAGATAAACGCTTAAAAATTTGCAAATATGGCAAACAACTTATTCTTGCGCAAACCGCTAATGGCTGCGCTGTTGGTAATGATGTTGGCGCCGGGGCTGGCGGCGCAAAAGCTTTCCGAGGCTGTGGTGCACACGCGGGTGAAAGCCGGTGATTTTATGATTTTTCCGTGGGGCAACGTGCCGACGCCCGATTTTTCGGAGGGTGCGTGGGGCGACATGGCCAGCCCTGCCGACCTGATGAAAGACCTTTTCGACTGCGGGTACAACGCCACAGGATTTATTCCGGCAAGGTACGTCCGCCATGCCCTTCCCTACCAGCTCGCCGCCATACTCTACGACCAGCGCATCGCCTCCTATCCGGACGTGTCGCCGCCGCAGGCTGAGGCAACGCTAACGGCGGCGCTGGGCGAAATCGGCTCGCCGGAGCTGCGGAAAGCCGTTTACGCCATCTACATTAAGGATGAGCCGAGCGCCTCGCTGTTCCCGAGGCTGAAGCTATGGTCAGCTGCCATCAAAAAACAGGGCTTTTTGCCCTACATCAACCTGTTTCCCAACTACGCCTCCGACGGGCAGCTGGGGTCGAAGGGCTACGAGGCGCACGTAGACGAATTTGTGCGCAGCTGTCAGCCAAAGTATGTGTCGTATGACAACTATTCGCTTTTCGATGACGGAACGCTGAGCGAAGACCGGTTTTACAGCAACCTGGAAACCGTGCGCAAGAAATCCCTGCAGTACGGCATTCCGTTTTGGAACGTGATACTCAGCAATACGCACTTTCGCTACGCCGATCCTTCGCCGGCAACGCTGGGCGTACAGGTGTACTCCACGCTGGCTTACGGAGGCCGGGGCGTAGGCTATTTTACGCACTATGCGCCCACGCTCGGTAACTACCGGCTGGCGCCGGTCGACCAGTTTGGCCACCGGACAAAAACGTGGGAGCAGATGCGCAGCATCAACCTGCAAATTCACGCCCTGGCGCCGGTGTACTGCACCCTGAAGAGCGTCAACGTCTTTCACGTGGGCAACGTCCCCCAAAGCGGACAGGGAATAGCCTCCGCCGTGCACCTTAAATCCATCGGCGAAGGCAACCTGCTGGTGGGCGAATTTGTCGATCCCGACGGCAAACCCTATCTGCTGATTGTCAATAAGGATATTCAAAAATCCGTTCGGCTGCAAGTCGCCTTCAAGGAAAAAGGAAAAATACTGCTTGTCAGCCCCTACGGAGAAGGGAAGGTGCGCTTTGAGGGCGAGCAGGACTGGCTCGCTCCCGGCGCCGGCGCGCTGCTGACGGTAGAGTAACAATAGCGATAGCTTAAAAAAAAGCACCCCTAATCATGCGTAAAGTTGTACTACCGGCTATATTCCCGGCAATGCTGCAAAGCATTGCCGTAGCGGCTATATTTCTGCTTGCATCCTGCGGCGAGCAGGCTACCGTGCGGGAGGAAGCCGTGTCGCTGACCACCTACCCGTTTGGCGACCCCGACCCGACGCCTCATCCCGAAAGCGCCTTTTACCCCTACTTCAAGTTCGACGGCTACGCGCGTCAGGGACAGCCGCAGGAGTGGAACACCGTCGTGCTCGAAAACGATTACATCCGCGTCACCCTCATCCCCGCCATTGGCGGGAAGATATGGGGCGCGGTGGAGAAAAGCTCCGGCGAAGAGTTCATCTACTACAATCACGCCGTCAAGTTCCGCAACATCGCCATGCGCGGCCCCTGGACTTCCGGCGGCGTGGAGATCAACTTCGGCATCATTGGCCATGCGCCCACCACCGCCTCGCCGGTCGATTACGCAACGCGCCGAAACAGGGACGGCAGCGTCAGCTGCTTTGTTGCGGCTTTCGACATGGTTACGCAAACGTGGTGGCAGGTGGAGGTCAACCTGCAACCCGACAAGGCGTACTTCACTACCGCCACCACCTGGCGCAACACCACGCCTTTCTCGCGCCCCTACTACCACTGGATGAACGCCGGATACCGCGCCGCCGCCGACTTGACCTTTTGCTTTCCCGGACAGTACTACATCGGCCACGAAGGCGACGTCCACTCGTGGCGCTTTGACGAAAAGGGGCGGGACTTGTCGCGCTACGCCGCTCACAGCTTCGGCGGCGCAAAGTCGATGCACGTGCTGGGCTGCTACAACGATTTTTACGGCGCATACTACGAAAACGACCGCTTCGGGTCGGTGCACTACGCCCCCTTCAACGACAAGCTGGGCATGAAAATTTTTCTGTGGGGGCTGTCGCGCTCGGGCATGATATGGGAAGACCTGCTCACCGATACCGACGGGCAGTACGTCGAGCTGCAATCCGGTCGCCTCTACAATCAGGCGGTGACGCAAAGCGGCGGCACGCCTTTTAAGCAGCACTCCTTTGCGCCCTGCGCCACCGACACGTGGAAGGAATACTGGTATCCGGTAAAGGAAACTGGGGGCATAGTAAAGGCCAACGACGTGGGTGCGCTCAACGTCGTCAGGACAGGCGACAGCGTGGCGCTGAGCTTTTCGCCCGCGCAGCGCGTCAACGACGAGCTTGCGGTGTGGGCAAACGGACGTAAGATTTTTGGCGAACGCCTTTCGCTCGGCGTGTTGCAGCCGTGGCAAGCCGCCATCGCCCTGAGCGATGCAGACAGCCTGCTAACCGTCGTGCTGGGCGACAACCGGCTGGTTTACTCCGAAAATCCCGCCGACAGCCGGCTCGCCCGGCCGGTAACCCCTCCGCCCGGGTTCGACCCTAATTCGGCGTATGGGCTTTACCTGCAAGGGCAGCAGGCGATGAACGAAAACCGCTGCGACAACGCCATATCGCTGCTAAAGCGCTCGCTGCAAATGGAACCGTATGCTATCCATGCGCTCCGAGACCTCGGCTCGCTGTATTGCCGCCGCGGACGGTTTGCCGAGGCGGATTCCTGCGCCCGCCTCATCCTGGCCATCAACGCCTACGACCCCGATGGCAACCTTTTGTACGGGCTGGCCAACAGCAAAATCGGCAAAAGCATCGACGCTATCGACGGGTTTAAGACGGCGGCGCTCTCGCCTGCGCTCCGCGCGGCGGCATACCTCTGCCTGGCAAAGGAGGCCGCAAAGCAGCAGCAGTGGGCGCAGGCGCTACAGCATGCAGGGCAAAGCGCCGCCGCCGGAAATCATCACGGCGAAACATGGCAGCTGCAGGCGGTAGCCCTGCGCAAAAACAGCCAAAAAAGAGAAGCCGAAAAAGCTATTGCCTGCATCGAGCAGCACGAACCGCTCAACCACTACGCCCGCTTTGAAAAGTATCGCCTCACGGGTTTGGCGAAAGACAAAGAGCGATTCCGGGAGCATATTCGCTGCGAGCTGCCCCACGAAACGTTCATGGACATGGCCGGCTGGTACGAGGCGCTGGGCTGCTGCGACGAAGCGCTGGAGCTGTACGCTCTTGCGGAGGACTACCCGATAGCGCTCTACCGCAGCGCATGGCTGCTCTGCCGGCAGGGCGACCGGCGCTATGCCGCCCTGCTGCAGCGCGCCGATTCGCTGCCCGTGCGGATGGTCTTCCCCTTCCGAACCGAAACCCTCCCGGCGCTCGAATGGGCTGCCGGAAAATCGGATAAGTGGGCCGGCAAGTACTACCTGGCGCTGCTGTACGCTTTCCTGGGTGAGCATGGAAAGGCGGCGCTGCTGTGGGAGCAGTGCGGCGACACGCCCAACGATGCGGTGTTCTACCAGGCGCGGGCAAGCTGCCGCGCGGGCGAAAAGCGCCTGAACGATTTGCTTCGCGCCGAGCAGATGGAGAAGTCGTGGCGCACGGGGCTGGAGCTGGTGCGCTATTTTCAGGAAAAACACCTGTACGACGCCATGTATGAGAAAGCTAAAGAGTACGTAGCCGCTTTTCCGGACAACGACATGCTGGGGCTGAAGTATGCGGCGGCTATGCTTGCCCGGAAGAAATACCGCGAATGTACCGAATACCTCTCGCGCCTGAACGTGCTGCCCAACGAAGGAGCCTACGAAGGGCGGACGGTTTACCGAAAAGCATGGCTGTTTTGCGCCCTCGAAAACCTGAAAGCGGGTAAATTCCGGGAAGCCATTGCCGATGTTGAGCAGTCGAAGCTTTGGCCTGAAAATCTCGGCGTTGGAAAACCGTACGACGAAGATATAGACCTGAGCGTGGAAAACTTTATCGCAGCATACTGCAACGCCAAGCTGAGCGGCGCTAAGCTCCCCCAGCTCGCAGCAGCCTCAATCGCAGACGACGACAAAATTATGCTATCTTCACTCATAAAATGAATAAATACAAATTTTTAAGCCTCCAGATTATTTCGTTTGCAATGCATACGGTTTTCGCTTCGTTTTCATGCTATTCGGCGCCGTTTTTGCAAAAGAATATTTATGCCACAGGGCTGACCTGCGAATATCTTGCCAATCCGCTTGGCGTAGACCTTGCGCAGCCGCGTTTGGCATGGAAAATAGAGCAGCCCGGCGGCAGCCCGAAAAACCAGACGCAAAAGGCATACCGGATTTTGGTAGCATCGTCGCCGGCAAAATTGTCGAACAATGAGGGCGATGCTTGGGACAGCGGCGAGACGCTTTCAAACAAATCAACACAGGTGTTTTATGAAGGAGCGCCCCTGAAAAGCATGCAGCGCTACTGGTGGAAAGTGAAAATCCGGAGCGAGGCCGGGGAATCCGGGTGGAGCGAGCCGGCTTACTGGATAACCGGAATTATGCACCCGTTTGAATGGCAGGCGCGCTGGATAGGCGACAAACCCGATACGGCGTTAAGAAGCTACGACCGGTATATCAGGAATCATTACCGGTCGAAAGATTTTGATAGAAACTACTGGGAAAATCCGCCATACACTCCTTCGCCCTTGCTTCGCAAATCGTTTACCGTAGGCAAACAGCCGAAGCAGGCTATTTTGTACATCTCCGCATTAGGCTACTACGAGGTGTGGCTGAATGGAAAACGTATAGGCGACCAGCTGCAAGCTCCCGAATGGACAAACTATTTCAACCGTCTGCAATATCAGACGTTCGACCTGAGCGAACAGCTCGAAAAAGGCGAAAACGTACTCGCCGCCACGCTTGCCGACGGATGGTGTCTCGGACGCCTGGGCGGGATAAAGTGGAACCTCTGTTTCCCGCATCGCGGCTTTTATGCTCTCGACCGGCGCCTAATCGCTCAGCTGGTGATAGCTTATGATGACGGTTCCAGAGAAATGCTCGTTTCCGACGGCTCGTGGAAAATCAACACCGACGGCTATATTCGCCGGGCCGACAACTTTGGCGGACAGACCATCGACGCCCGTAAAATCATCCCCGGATGGAACAAACCCGGATTCGATGATGCTTCCTGGGGTAAGGCCTGCGAAGACCATAGCGTTAACCGGAATCTCGTGTCGCAGAAAAACGAACCTATACGCGTACACCGGGAGCTGAAACCGGTGGAAATAAAACCGCATGGCGGAAGCTACACCGTCAACTTCGGACAAAATATTGCCGGACACTGCGTCCTGAAAGTAAAGGGAAAAGAAGGCGCCGCCGTTGCTGTACGGCATGGAGAATGGCTCAAGGAAGACGGCAGCCTCTACACGGAAAGTCTCGGATATGCCTTGGCGGCAGATACTTTCATCCTTTCGGGAAAAGAAGACTGTTTCGACCCTTCGTTCACATATCACGGTTTTCAATACGCCGAAGTTTCGGGGCTTGAGGTCCCGCTTACGGCGGACATGATTACCGCCAGGGCTGTGTCGTCCGACCCGGCAATTGCCGGCGAATTTGAATGCTCGAACCCGAAGCTCAACCGGCTGTATCAAAATATAGCGTGGACGCAGCGCAATAATATGTACAGCATCCTGCACGACAACCCTTCGCGCGACGAACGGACAGGCGCGACCGGCGACGTGCTGATATTCTGCCAAAGCAGCATCTTCAACATGGATATGGCGGCGTTTTACGCAAAACTCGCGCGCGACATGAACGAAAATGCTTTCAACGGACAGTTTTTCTCCATGATACCCTCGCTGGCTTACGCGGATTACTGGAAAGGATGGGTCGGAGCGCCCGGATGGGCAGACGCAGGTTTAGTCATTCCCTGGAGAATGTATCAAAATTATGCCGACCTCAATGCGCTTGGCGAACTTTATGCGGCAATGAAAAAGCATATCGACGCTACCGAAAGAGAAAATCCGGAGCTGATATGGAAAATCCGCCATAACCACAACAACGACTGGCTCAACGCAAACACTATCGACAACCCGCCGGCGTCGGACTACAGCACTACTCGCGGAGGAATCATCGACGACCTGTTCGCTACCGCTTTTTTTGCCTATAGTACACAGCTGCTGTCGGACATCGCCAAAACACTCGGATATCCCGCCGACGCAGAACATTACGGCGATTTAGCCCGCAGGATAAGGGAGAAATTTGTCGCTTCGTGGATGCGCAGCGACGGCTATATCGAAGGCAATACGCAGGGGACGTATGCGCTTGCCCTTGGCTTTGACCTGATTCCTCCGGCGCTGCGCGAAAAAGCCTTCGAACACTTGTTGAAATGTATAGAAGAATACGATTACCGGATTTCGACGGGTTTTATCACCACGCCAATGCTGATGCAGGAGCTTGTGCGCTGCGGACGTACGGATATCGCCTACCGCCTGCTCGAATCGGAACGGTTTCCGTCGTGGCTGTTCCCGGTAAATAGCGGCGCTACAACCGTCTGGGAGCGATGGGATGCTGTGGTTCCGGAACGGGGTATCAATAAATCGGGCATGAATTCTTTGGACCATGTAGCCTTTGGCGCTGTGAGCGAATGGATGTTCCGGCATATTTTGGGAATCAATCCCGACGACAGCCATCCGGGATATGAGCATTTCACCGTTCATCCGCGTCTGGGAGGCTCGTTGACGTGGGCCAAAGGCTCTTATAATTCTATCAAAGGAAAAATTGTATCCGAATGGAAAATCGAAAACGGTATCTTTACGTTGAAAGTGAAAATCCCTGTAAATACAAAGGCTACAGTTGTGCTGCCGACAAAAGGAGCTGTAGAAACAGGCTCGGGCGAGTATATTTTTACGGACAGAATATGAAAAGATTTATATACATTATTTTGGTTATTACGCTCGTTGCGTGTAAAAAAGAACAAAAAAAGTTCGATGCGGATGAAATTATTATTTCAACGGAAACGAGCAATGAAAATTTATTGATGTCGGAATATATCGACACATCGTACTTTATTCAGCTGGAAACAAACGATAACAGTCTGATTAAAATGACAGGGAAAATTGTTTTCGACAGCCAAAGGATTTTCATCTATGACTTATTTGGACAGGGTAACAATAAGCTGCTGGTTTTTGACCGTAATGGAAAATTCTTGAATACAATTGGCAATTTTGGTAATGGACCGGGTGAATATGCCGAGTTGCGGGATTTTTGTATTGACAGCGCGAACCGGCAGATATTTTTGCTTTGCGAAAGCGGCATAGTAAGGTGTTACGATTATGCCGGACGTTTCAAGGAAAAATATACAGCGGAATCGGATTTAAAAACTTATAAAATTGAATGCCTTGACGAACATTTTTACTTTATCGGTGGAGAAAAAGATTTTTTTAATCTGGTGATAACGGATAGTAAATTCAAAATTACGCAAAAGTTTTTCCCGAATAAAGATTTCGGTGAAAACATGGTGATTCTTGTGCATCCTCTGAATGTTGTCCGTTCTCACATACAATATAGAAGAGATATGGACAACTATATTTACCTGATAAAAGACCATAAAGATGCCATTAAACAGTATGCAATTGATTTCGGCGAAAATACGATAGATTTTTCGGAGCTGAAAAATCTCAGCCAGGATGCTTTAAGAGAAAAAATAAAAACAACGAGGGGAGATATCTATTCATTTATACAAAATTCCGGCCATGCGGTATTCTATTATTCGGATAAAAAAGAAGTTGCGATTGGTATTTATGATAAAAAATCCCGTATCACAAAAAATTATTCCATAAAAAACATGGTTGACAAATATCTGGGAAATCATCCCTTATTCTTTGAATATGTGACAGCAAGTAACGAATTTGTAGCCGTAATTAATCCCGCAGAACTTCAAGAAATATCCACAGACTATGTGAAAGGAATGCAGGTGCTGGAAGACGACAATCCGATTTTATATGTAGTGAAAATGAAATAGAGTGAGAAATAGCGCTATTTATTTATCGTCATAATGACCGAAATTATATGTTATTAATTTTTCACTCCTTATTTCCCGTTTAGCTTTTTGATAAGCGCAAGTTCGCTTTCCCTGTAAGGCGTGAAATCGTTACGGAACAAATCGTGTTGCCATTCGCCGGTGTACGGGAGTTTTTCCGGGCGGCATCCCCAGGGAAGGTCTGTTTGCGTCAGTCCCCACAACATTGCGCCGACATTTTCGTCTGACTGCGGTCGAAGGCAGGAAGTTGCAGCCTGCAATCCACGCTTGTTTTGCATACCAAGTCGTTCGCCTTTTCGACGCTCCGCTGACCGGCGAGTAGCTCCGGCGTTTCGACATCCTCTTTCGGTTTCTCCTGTGCAAAACCGTTCATGCCGATGCCGGATAGCAACAGGCAAATTAAAAATATTTTTCTCATGTGTCATTGAATTTAAATTAATTTCCACGTAATCTTGAAAAAAGAGGCTATTGAAAAGCGCGTCAACGACAAGCATTTTTTCTTTCAACACTCTCTGCTATAGCGAAAACAGCACGCAAATGAAGAAATGGCCAAAAGCTGTGCAAATCAGCCAAAATCTGCGCCACCTGCGCGCTATTTTCGTACCAAATCATGCCGAGCGCAGCATAAATCTGAAGAAATGATTATCTTTACCACCTGAATGAATTATTTTTGTTTTCCCAATAAAAAAAATAAAAAGATGAAAAAGACCCTTTTGATATTGTCGATTTCGCTGGCGGCGCTTTCCACCTTCGGCAAAGAGTACCGGTACGATACCGTGCCGAACGACCCCCTCAAGGCGCGTATTTACACGCTCGACAACGGGCTTAGAGTTTACCTCACCGCCTACGCCGAGGAGCCGCGCATCCAGACCTACATCGCGGTGCGCGTGGGGGGAAAGAACGACCCGCCCGAAACCACGGGGTTGTCTCACTACCTTGAGCACCTCCTTTTTAAGGGCACGTCGAGCTTCGGCACGTCGGACTACGCCAAGGAGAAGCCGCTGCTCGACGACATTGAGCGCCGCTACGAGGTGTACCGCACCACCACCGACGAGCTGCAGCGCAAGGTGATCTACCACCAGATAGACAGCGTGTCGGGCCTGGCGGCGCAGTACGCCATTGCCAGCGAGTACGACAAGCTGATGTCCGCCATTGGCGCAAGCGGCACCAACGCCTACACCTCCGACGACGCTACGGTCTATCAGGAAAATATCCCCTCCAACCAAATCGAAAATTGGGCAAAAATTCAGGCCGAGCGCTTTGCCAACCCCGTCATCCGCCTCTTCCACACGGAGCTGGAGACGGTGTACGAAGAAAAAAACATGTCGCTCACCAGAGACGTCAACAAGGTGTACGAGGCAATGCTCGCCGGCCTTTTCCCCCACCACCCCTACGGCACGCAGACCATACTCGGCACGCAGGAGCACCTCAAAAACCCCTCCATCACCAACATCAAAAAGCACCTCAAGCGCTACTACGTGCCCAACAACATGGCCGTTTGCCTGTCGGGCGACTTCAACCCCGATACGGCCATCGCCATCGTAGACCGCTACTTTGGCGGCTTTAAGTGGCGGGAGGTGGCGCCGCTGCAAGCGCCGGCGGAGAGCGCGATTATGGCCGTGCAGGAAAAAACGGTGTATGGGCGCGAGGCCGAAAGCGTTGCCATAGGCTTTCGCTTTGCCGGCGCCTCCAGCCAAGACGCCGACATGCTCAAGCTGCTGGACATGGTGCTCATGAACGGAAAGGCCGGCCTGATAGACCTCAACATCACCCAGCAGCAAACGCTGCTGCGCGCCACCAGCCAGCCCATTGTGCTGGCCGACTACCAGGCGCTCCTCCTGCAGGCCACGCCCAAGCAGGGGCAAACGCTGGACGAGGCCAAAACCCTCCTCCTTGAGCAGGTGGAGAAGCTCAAGAACGGCGAATTTGAAGACTGGCTGCTGCAGGCGGTAATCACCGACTTCAGGCTGAACACCATACAGGGAATGGAGAGCAACGCTGCGCGCGCAAGCGCCTTCGTGTCGGCATTTACGCACGGCATAGCGTGGAAAGACGAGGTGGAAAACGTTGACCGCATGGCAAAGATAACCAAGCAGCAGCTGGTGAAGTTTGCCAACGAGCGCCTGGGCAACAACTGCGTGATAGTGTACAAGCGCACCGGAAAAGACCCCAACGAAAAGAAGATAGACAAGCCCGAAATTACGCCGGTGCAGCTCAACCGGGATGCAGAGAGCGCCTTCCTGACGGAGGTGAAAAATGCGCCGGTGCAGCCGATTGAGCCGGTGTTCCTCGACTTTAAGAAAGATTTGAGCAAGCTAAAGCTAAAATCGGGCGTAGAGGTGCTCTACAAGCAGAATAAGGAGAATGAGCTGTTTGAGCTGCTGTACGTTTTCGACATGGGGGCAGACCACGACCGGGAGCTGCCGCTGGCGGCGTCGTACCTCAAGTACTTGGGCACGGACAGGTACACCGCCGAGCAGCTGAAGCAGGAGTTTTACAAGAAGGGTTCGTCGTTTAACGTGTCCTCGTCCGGCAGGCGGGTTTACGTCAGCTTGAGCGGCTTGAGCAGCAACATGGCCGCCTCGCTCGAGCTGTTTGAGCACCTGCTCGCCCGCGCGCAGGTGAACGAAAATGCCTACGCCAACCTCGTTGACGACATGCTCAAGTCGCGCGCTAACGCCAAGCTGAACCAGTCCGCCAACTTTGGCCGGCTGAACAGCTACGGCATTTACGGAGCCTTTTCGCCGGCCACCAACATCCTTTCGGAGGAGCAGCTCCGGCAGCTCAACCCGCAGGCGCTGGTGGACAAAATTCGCGGGCTTACGGGCTACCGGCACCGGGTTTTCTACTACGGCCCCGAGCGCGACGCCGGCATCCTTGCCGCGCTGAACAGCTACCACAAAACGCCCAAGCCGCTCAAGAAGCTGCCGCCAGAGGCGCCCTTTGCCGAGCAGCCCACCGGCGGAAAGGTGCTCTTTGCCCACTACGACGCCAAGCAGGTGTACCTCACCATGACCTCCAAGCTGGGCAAGTACGACAAGGCGCTGGTGCCCGTGGTAACGCTCTACAACGAATACTTTGGCGGCAGCATGAACGCCATCGTTTTTCAGGAGCTGCGCGAAGCGCGCGGCTTAGCCTACTCCGCCTCGGCGCAGTACGCCTTGCCCTCCCGCTTAGACAGGTCGATATACATGAGCGCCGTCATCGCCACGCAGACCGACAAGATGGGCGAAGCGGTGGAGGTGTTCAACACCATTCTGAACGACATGCCCGAATCCGAGGCCGCGTTTAAGGTGGCGCAGAAGGGCGTCGTTGAGCGGCTGCGCACCGAGCGAATCACCAAGGCCGGCGTGCTCTGGGCCTACGACGCCGCCCAGCAAATGAAGCTCACCTACGACATTCGCCGCGATGTGTTCGAAAAAGTGCCCGCCATGACCCTGGGCGACGTGAAGAATTTTCAGCAAAAGCACGTGAAAAACCTTCCCTACACCTACTGCATCCTTGGCGACGAAAATGCGGTTGATTTTGAAAAAATGGCCACCTTTGGCGCCGTAGAAAAGCTGACGCAGGAGCAGCTGTTTGGGTACTGAGCTTTGAGCGGAGCCGGGCGGGGTTGAGCTGAGCGATATCACGAACACCAAGTGGCGAGTGCGCAGGCAATGCTACGCTTGGCATGGTTTTGTACGTAAATAGCCCGCAGATGGCGCAGCTTTTTATGGTTTACGCAGCCGGCGAAATGGCCAAAATCGGCGTAAATCACCAAAAAATCGGCGTTGTCTGCGTGCTAAAAAAGCAAATCGCAATTTCCTTATTCAAGTTTCCCACATTTTACAAATGCCAGAATGACAAATAATTATAAAAAATCCAATGTGTAAATCATTAATAATATGTGGATTAATAATGACATGTTTTAATGCTTCCAAACAAAC
>JAIROF010000184.1 GCA_031257655.1 Prevotellaceae bacterium
CTATGCGCAATGCACAGTGAGACGCACGCCGTGCGTCTCTACAGCGCTATGCGTCGCACCCATGCGCCATCAATCGTAGCAATCATTCAAATCAAAAAAAATCAGCGTCCAGACAGCTACATGCGTAGCATGAGTTAACCTCATCCAATGCTATTCATAGCACCTCAAAAAAAGAATTAGCCCCAATCTCCCACCATACCCATGCCGTACGGGAGGAGCCGAATTTTTTATTCTGCCTGCCGGATTCCAGGCGCTTCAAGAGAAACGCTCGCCTCCGCCACCCTGCGGGCGTCAATGGCCTCCCTGTCGGGTTGCTTTCCGCCAACGGAGAGGCGCACCTTGCCGGGCTCCGTCACCCAGCGGTTTACGTCAATCTGGGCCAGCTGCTGCGGGGTAAGTATGAAATCGGCTGTTTTTGTTTCCCCCGCTTTGATGTGAATACGCTTAAACCCTTGCAGCGCACGGATGGGAACGCGACGCTTGGCATCCTCATGCGCCACGTAGAGCTGCACCACCTCGTCGCCGTCGTGCTTGCCGGTGTTGGTCACCTCTACGGACAGCGCAATGTTTTCGCCCACCTTAACGGTTTTGGGCGCGTTGAGGTTTTTGTACTCAAACTTGGTGTAGCTCAACCCGTATCCAAATTCGTAGAGAGGTTTTCCGTCAAAGTAGCGGTAAGTTCTTCCGGTCATGTCGTAGCTGTCAAAAGGCGGCAGCTGCGCTACGGAGGCGTAAAAGGTGAGGGGCAAGCGCCCGGCCGGGTTGTAATCACCAAAAAGCACGTCGGCAATGGCCGCGCCGCCGGCTTGCCCCGGGTACCACGCCTCCAGAATGGCGGGAATATGCTCCGCCTCCCATCCAAACGCCAGCGCGCTGCCGTTGAGCAGCACCAGCACGGTGGGCTTGCCCAGGGCGTAGATTTCGCGCATCAGCTCGGTTTGCACCGCCGGCAGCTTAATATCTAAGCGGTCGCCCCCCAGAAAGCCCTCCACCTTTACCTTCATTTCTTCGCCTTCCAGCAAGGGGCTAAGCCCCATGCACAAAATCACCACGTCCGACTGCTTTGCCAGCGCTACGGCCTCCTGCCTCAAGTCGGGCTGCGGCTTTTCCCAGAGCAGGCGTGCCAGGGCATACTCGGTGTCTTTTTGCGAATACTCCATCCGGATGCGGTAGGGCTTACCGGCTTCGAGGGTGCGCACCTCGTACACCTTACTCGGGTGGTGGTCGGAGCGCTGTTGCAGCAGCAGCTCCTCCTCCAGGTAGAGCTTGAAGCCGCGAAACGCTTCGCCGCCAATCGCGTAGCTGCCGCTCACGGGGGGAACTAACACGCCCGTCCAGCGAACAGAAAAGCTGTCGTAGGGCAAATCCTCGAAGGGCGGCGTTGTAAACCACTCAAAGCAGACGTTTGGGTCGACCCTCACGTGCTTTGGCGCACCCTCAAAGCGGTCGTTGTCGAAATACTCGGCATGGAGCCCCGGCGTTTTTTTCTCGGCATCGGTAAAGAGCGCCTCCGCCGGCACGGGCTGGAGGGAGGGCAGCTGCGCCGCCAGCGGGCAGCCCTGCGCGTAGCGCACCTCCGCGTGCGGCAGCTTTTCGCGGATGCCTTTCAGCGGCGTTTTCGGATTCGACGGAAAGCCGTTGTAGTTGCCCAGCAGCACCTCCGTATCGTTGGCGTTAGGCCCAATAACGGCAACCTTTTTCACCTCCTTGCTCAGGGGCAGCAGGCTGCCTTCGTTTTTGAGCAGCACCATTGACTTGCGCGCCGCCTCCAGCGCCAGCGCCTGATGCTCTTTTGAGTCTACCACGCTGTAGGGAATTTTCGCATACTTTACCATCTTGTCGGGGTCGAGCTGCCCCAGCTTCATGCGCGCCACCATCATTCGCTTTACCGACACGTCTATCTCGGCTTCCGTAATAAGCCCTTTTTCCACCGCCTCCACGAGGGCAGGGTAGGAGTTGCCGCAGTTGAGGTCGGTACCGGCCTTTACCGCCATTGCCGCAGCTTCGGCCTTTGTTTCGACGATATGGTGCGCCTTTGGGTTGAAGAAATCGTTCACCGCCCAGCAGTCGGAAACAATGTATCCCTCAAACCCCCAGTCATTCCGGAGGAGGTTTTCGAGGAAAGCGCTTCCGCAGCAGGGGACGCCCATCAAGCGCTGGTAGGCGCACATTACGGAGTACACGCCGCCCTCCCTCACCGTCTTTTCGAAGTGGGGCGCGTAGGTGTCGAGCAAATCGTAGCCGGAGGGGTACACATCGAACGCGTGGCGCACCGGCTCCGGCCCGCTGTGCACGGCAAAGTGCTTGGCGGTAGCTATCACCTTGTAGTACCTTGGGTCGTCGCCCTGCAAGCCTTTGATGAAGTCCACCGCCAGCTCTCCGGTCAGGTAGGGGTCTTCGCCGTAGGTTTCCATTCCCCGCCCCCAGCGCGGGTCGCGAAAGATGTTGATGTTTGGCGTCCAGAAGCTCAGCCCCTGGTAGATGTTGCGCTTTCCCTGCGCGGCGTAGGCGTGGTGCTTGGCGCGGGCTTCGTCGGAGATGGCGGTGGCAATGCGGAACATTTCTTCGTCATCCCACATCGCTCCCATGCCAATGGCCTGGGGAAAAACGGTGGCAATGCCGGTGCGCGCCACGCCGTGCAGGCACTCGTTCCACCAGTTGTGGGCCGGCAGGTGCAGGCTGTCGATGCCCGGCGCGTCGTAGCAGAGCTGTAGCGCCTTTTGCTCCAGCGTCATGCGGGCGACTAAATCGTCTGCGCGCTGCTCAAAGCTCAGCTTGGTGTTCAGGTAGTCGGGCTGCGGCTCCGGTTGGCAGGCGGCAAAAAGGAGCGCACTACAAAGTAGCGATAGGGTGGTGGTGGGTTTCATAACTTTAACAGGTTTTTTTTTTGCAAATGTAGCATAAAATTTTGAGCTTTGCTACTCCTGCGCTATTTGGCTAATTTTTTTTTTTTTGGCGCTATGAAAATTCCGGTGAGATGGGCTGCGCCGCGATACGCTTCGCTGCGGGCTTGCGCCCGTGCAACCCGATTTCGTCTTTGGTAGCGCCACCGCATCGCTCAAAGCTTCTGCTGCGCCACGCAGCAGGCCACCACGCCGGCGGTTTCGGTGCGCAACCTGTTGCAGCCAAGGCTGACCTCCACCAGCCCGTTTTGGCGAGCCAGCGCCACCTCTGCTGGGCTGAAATCGCCTTCGGGGCCAATCAGCACCAGCGCGCGTCCCTGCGGCTGAGCGAGGTGTTGCAGCAGGCTCTTTTGCGACGCCATGCAGTGGGCAATGCACTTCAGGCCGTCGAAGGGTTGCGCCACGAAAGCCGCAAAGTCCTGCATGGGGTTGAGCTTTGGGTGGTAGGCCTGGAGCGATTGCTTCACCGCCGCCGTCACCACCTTTTCCGAGCGCTCGGCCTTCACCGTCCTGCGCTCCGACCGCTCGCAGAGCAGCGGCGTAATTTCGTCAACGCCTATTTCGGTGGCCTTTTCCAGAAACCACTCATAGCGCTCAACGCTTTTTGTTGGCGCCAGCGCTACGTGCAGGAAGCCGCTCCGCTTGCCCACCTCGCGCTGCACGCCGGTTATGCGCACGGTGCAGCGCCGGTCGTGCGCCTCGGTGATTTGCGCGGCGTACAGCCCTCCGCGCCCGTCGATGAGGTGCACGGCATCGCCCGTGCCCAGCCGCAGCACGCGCGCGCAGTGCTGCGATTCCTCTTCGCTGAGCGTGTAGGCCTCGCCGGATATGTCGGGGGTGTAAAAAAGATGCATGGAGATATTGTTGCTTGTGGAAAGCACAAAAGTAGGAAAGATTTTTGAACTTTTCCGCTGTACAAACCTTTTTTCATTCCCCTGCGCTTGGGAATCCGGAATTTTCAAAGGTTTTCCGCTGTAAAAAAAACTTTTTTCGTGCACGCGCTTGGGAAACCCGAGTTTTTCTTGTACTTTTGCGTGCGTTACGACCTTTGCCTCCGCCGCAAGCCTTGATTTTTATTTCACGCGCTTGAGCAGCTCGTGTTTTTCTCTACGTGTTTTTCTCTGCGTGTTTTTCTATAGCTATTGTGCCATATTTGCCACAGCATTGACAGAATGTGTAGCCGACCAGCGTCTATCACTACTTATTACTTATTACTTTTTACTTTTTACTTATTACTTTAATTGCGAAAATCAGCCAGCATAGGTATTTTTGATTCGGGGATAGGGGGTTTGTCCGTTCTGCGTGAGGTTGCGGCGCTGCTGCCGCACGAGCGCGCGTGCTACGTAGCCGACACCGCGTATTGCCCCTACGGCTTGCGCCCTGCGGACGAGGTGCGGAAGCGCTCGCAGAGCATCGTAAGGTTTCTGCTCGACAAGAGCTGCAAGCTCGTAGTAGTGGCGTGCAACACCGCTACGACTGCCGCCATCGACGAGCTGCGCAGGGTGTTTCCCGACATACCGTTTGTGGGCATGGAGCCTGCCGTGAAGCCTGCCGCCAAGCAAAGCAAAACGCGCATTGTGGGTGTTCTGGCGACCGCCGGGACGCTGCAAAGCCCTCTGTTCAAGCAAAGCAAGGCGCGCCATGCCGCCGGCGTAAAGCTGCACGTTGTGGCCGGCAACGGGCTGGTGGAGCTGGTAGAGCAGGGTAGGGAGGATTCGCCGGAGGCGCTGGCGCTGCTGCGCACCTACCTCCAACCCATGCTCGACGATAACGTAGACGAGCTGGTGCTTGGCTGCACCCACTACCCATTCCTGACCGACGGCATCGAAAAAATAACGCAGGGGCGAATGGTTATCGTCAACCCTGCACCGGCCGTGGCGGCGCAGGTAAAGCGCCTGCTTGAGCAATACAACCTCTTAAACGACGAAACAACCACCCAACCCTTCTACGAATTTTTCGCTACCGGCAGCGTAGACGCTTTAGCGAAGCTGCAAAAAAGGCACCTGCCGATGCTAAGCGGAAGATACTCCCACGAAAAGCTGCGCATTAAGGGGTGATGCCGAACGGATTTTTTCTGGGAACCGCTAAAAACCCCAAGCTCTGCGTTACGCTCCCTCAGCAAAATGCTCATTTACTTTAGTAAACTCCGCTTTTGCCTCAGCCGCAAGCCTTGATTTTGGGGTTTTTAGAGGTTCCCTTCTTTTATCAAGGCAGTGTCCATGTTTGATTGATATAATTCATAAATGGGTAAAAATCAGCGCAATAGCATATTTTTGAGCGAAAAACCTCATTTACTCACTCGTGCTTATTTTTGGTGTTCGTGAGCTCACTACGCTCGGTTACACCTAATTTTCCTAACAAAACAACCTCAGTAGCCGAGAGAATAACAACCAA
>JAIROF010000197.1 GCA_031257655.1 Prevotellaceae bacterium
CATCTAATAAATGTCTAATGTCTAATGTCTAATATCTAACATCTAAATATCTAACATCTAAACATCTAACATCTAAATATCTAATATCTAATATCTAATATCTAATATCTAATATCTAAAAAAAAGCGTTAGCATTTATTCTGGCTTCTGAAACTTAGGAGATTTCACAAAGCGCATTAGAATAAGTAGTTCAACGCCCACACTGTATTTAAGCAGCGTGGGCATATTACTTATTTTGCGCAAAGGTGTCCTAAGACCTCAGAAGCGGTAGGTTAATAGTCCCACGCTTTTATTTTTTAATCTCCATTTCGGGATTAAATGGGGGAATAAATACACATTTACGGTGGAAGACAAGATGCTCTTAGGAATGGTATTGCGTTTCTCAAACGCGCTGGGGGTGAAAAACTCCGGCGACCAGGTAAGGAAGTTTAAGGTAACGCCCCAGGCGGCAAAGCTGTTTTACAAAGGCGCCAGCTGCTACGAAAACAAGAACTATGTGATGGCTACCAAGCTCTTTAAGCAGGCCGCCCAAGCCGGCTCTGCGGGGGCGCAATTCTTTCTGGGCAGCTGCTACTACCACGGGCACGGCGTAAAGGAAAACATCAAGCAGGCTTTCTACTGGACAAAAAAGGCGGCTGAGCAGGGCGACGAAATATCGCAAATGAACTTGGGCGCCATGTACGAAATGGGCGAAGGCGTACCCGAAAATCCCCGCCTGGCTGCCCACTGGTACAAGCGCGCCGCAAAGCAGGGCCTGGCGCACGCCCAGCGATACCTGGGGGAGCTCTACGAATACGGAAACGGTGTGAGGGTGAGCAACCGCAGAGCCCTCAGCTGGTACAGAAAAGCGGCAACGGCAAATAACGAGTTCGCGCAGTACTCCCTCGCATCGGCATACTACTTCGGACTCGACGGCGTACTGAAAAAAAATGACGCTAAAGCGCAATTCTGGTACGAAAAGGTGAAAAACAACGAGTTCGCCAACCAAACAACAAAAAACGTTGCGGAAACCATGCTGCAAAACATAAAAGAGGCCGCAGCCAACAACCCCGGAAAAAAGTAGACGCCGCCCCTACGCGCCTGCCCCACCTGGCTGCCGAAGCCGCTTTTTTATCCGCCCAGTAAAAACAGGAAACGTTGCCGTCAGGATAACCCCCTTAAGCAGGGTGGAGATGCACATAGCCCACCACACGCCCGACAAGCCCATGTAGCGCGACAGCGCTACCGCCAGCGGAATGCGCAGCGCGTTGAGCGCAATGGTTACCACGGCCGGATAGTAGCTCCGACCCAGCCCGTTGAAGGCCCCGCTCGCGGCTATTTCGGCGCACAGAAACATCTGCGACAGGCCAAAAATGTACAGGTAGCGCCCGCCCTCCGCTATCACGGCGCTGTCGCCCGGAATAAACAGCGCAAAAATTTCCTCCCCAAACAGCATGAAGCACGCGCCAACCAGCGCTCCGTAGGCAGACACCACGCCTATGCCCGCGGCAAAGCTTTTTGCCACGCGCCCCAGCTTTTGCGCACCGTAGTTTTGCCCGATGTACGCCCCCAGCGCCGTCGAAACGCCGTTGGCGGTAATCCACGAAAGCGATTCTATCTGCGAGCCTGCCCCCTGCACCGCCACCCCAACGTGCCCGCCTATCGACGCGGCAATGGTGGAGAGCGTCATGGAGAGCGTGGCAAACAGCGCGCTTTGCAGCGAGGCCGGCGCGCCCACCCTAAACAGCCGCAGCGAAAGGCTCCGCTTGAGCGGCGTGAAAAAACGAAAACCCGAAAAGGGCGCCGTGGACGGACGAAGAAGCAGCACCACAAAAACGAAAAACTCTACCACCAGCGACAAGCCGGTGGCAAGAGCCGCGCCGCGAACGCCAAGCTCCGGAAAAAAACCTACCCCGAAAATGAGAAACGGATCGAGAACAATGTTGATGAGAATGGCGGTGGTGCTCACCACAAAAGGCGTGCGGCTATTCCCCGTTGCGTTGTATATGCCCGCAAACGTGGGGGCAAAAAACCAAAAGGGCATGCAGTACGCCATGATCTTTACGTAGTCGATGCACTGCTCGCTGATATCCGCCTCCAAGCCAAAAAGCCCCACTATGCTGCGCATAAAGCAGAGCAAAAGGGCAAGCGTAACCACCGATACAACCGCCGCTATCGTAACGGCGTGCGCCGCCAGCTGCCGTGCGGTGGCAAGCCGGCGCTGCCCTATGGCCTGCGCAATGCAAACCTCCGCCCCCACCTTCGTAATGCAGGCTATGGAAAAGGTAATCCACGCAATGAAGCCGGCTATGGACACGGCCGCAACCGACCGGCTGTCTAACCGACCAACCCAGAAGATGTCGGCAAAGTTGTACGCCAGCTGCGCCAAGCCCGTCCCCATGATGGGCAGCGCCAGCGACATGAGCTGCGGCAGGATTTTCCCCTGTGTAAAATTCTTCATCACAAAAAAAACTCCGCAACCCTTGTAGCTGCGGGCGACAAAGGTACGCATTTTTCCCGTTTTTCCTACTCAAGCCTCAAGGGTGTTTTCCCCCTCAAAGGAGGCTTGTACGATAGCTAAAAACACCCTATACCGGCTAATTCTTTTTTGAGGTGCTATGAAAAATTTGTATGGCATTGGAAGAGATTGGCTGCGCCGAGCTCCCACCATACCACCGTCTCGTGTGGTAGAAGTGGAGGGAACCGGAGCGAAGCGGAGCTCGGCGTAGCCAATCTCCTACTATACCACCGCCATGCGGGAGAAGTGTGGGAGATTGGCTATACAAATTTTTCATAGCGCCTCAAAAAAAGAATTAGCTGGTTTTTAGAGGTTCCCTAAAAAAACTTTTTTTCATCCCGTGCGCTTGGAAATCCGGGATTTTCATCTAATTTTGCGGAGTTTTTCAACCCGTTTAATTTATAATTTTTCAAGCTATGATTTCGTACAAAGACTTAGGCCTTGTAAACTCAAGGGAAATTTTCAGGAAGGCAATAGAAAACAAGTATGCTATTCCCGCTTTCAACTTCAACAACATGGAGCAGATGCAGGCCATCATTCAGGCGTGCGTCGAAGCAAAGTCGCCGGTAATCCTGCAGGTGTCGAGCGGCGCCCGCAAGTACGCCAACCAAACCCTGCTGCGCTACATGGCGCAGGGCGCGGTGGAGTACGCCAAAGAGCTGGGCGCAAACATCCCCATCGTGCTCCACCTCGACCACGGCGATACGTTTGAGCTCTGCAAGAGCTGCGTGGAGTACGGATTTTCGAGCGTGATGATCGACGGCTCGCACCACCCCTACAAAGAAAACGTGGCGCTCACCGCCAAAGTTGTGGAGTACGCCCACAAGTACGACGTTACGGTGGAGGGCGAGCTGGGCGTCCTGGCCGGCGTGGAAGACGAAGTATCGGCCGAGCACCATACCTACACCCAGCCCGAAGAGGTGGAGGACTTTGTGAAGAAAACCGGCGTCGATTCGCTGGCCATCTCCATCGGAACGTCGCACGGCGCCAACAAGTTCAAGCCCGAGCAGTGCACGCGCAACGAGCAGGGAATACTCATCCCCCCGCCCCTGCGCTTCGACATTCTGGAGGAAATAGAAAAGCGCATCCCGGGATTCCCCATTGTGCTGCACGGCGCATCGAGCGTGCCCCAGGATTTGGTAGCGGTTATCAACAAGTACGGCGGCGCCCTGAAGGATGCCGTGGGTATCCCCGAAGAGCAGCTGCGCAGGGCGGCAACCTCTGCGGTGTGCAAAATAAACATCGACAGCGACGGACGCATTGCCATGACAGCCGCCGTGCGCGAAGTGTTCGCCACCAAACCCGCCGAATTTGACCCGAGAAAGTACCTCGGTCCTGCCCGCGACAGCCTAAAGGAGCTCTACAAGCACAAAATCGTAAACGTACTCGGAAGCAACAACAGGCTGGAGGAGAATTGAGAATTGAAAATTGAGAATTGAGAATTGAGAATTGGCGCAGGCGTGTAGCGCCAATTCCTAATTCCTAATTCCTAATTCCTATACTGCGCTCGGCATAGTTTTGTGTAAAAATAGCGCGCAGATGGCGCAGATTTTTATGATTTACGCAGCTGAAGAAAGGGCTAAAATCTGTGCAAATCATAAAAATCTGAGTCATCTGCGCGCTAAAAAAACAAATCGCCGGTTTCGACCGCGCGGAGTACATACCGGAAAGAAAAAACATAACAAGAAATACAAGGGAAATCCATAAAAACCCCCAAACGCTACGACGCTCTACCGGCAAAA
>JAIROF010000202.1 GCA_031257655.1 Prevotellaceae bacterium
TCATATCCTACAATTTCTTTGGGTGAATGAATATTTAATTCGGTTCTACCGTTACTTGCGTGAAGGCCATCTAAATGATTAAATTGCTGCACATTCTACAGCTATACCTCCCCCCCCCCCGGGGGGGGGGGGCCGGCCGCGGGGGGCGGCGGGGGACGCGGCGGCCCCCGCCCCCTCTCCATCGGAGTGGGGAGCAGAGACACGAACTACGGCGCAAGCCACCCCTCTCATTTGGAGAGGGGCCGGGGGTGAGGTCTAACAAATGATAGAACGCAAAAACAACTTTGTTGCGAAACGTTCACAATTAACAAGTTGCATGAATGCGAAAGTTGAGCTGATGTATCTTTAGCATTCTACTTCCACACAAATAACGGCAGCGCCTTTACTTTTGGTGTTCGTGAGCTCGCTACGCTCGGCTCAAAATCCCAAAATCCCAAAATCCAAAAGCGCTTTACCATGCAAAGAGCGGCAGGTCTTTTGTCAGCTTGCTTACCTGGGCGCGAACTTCGGCGATGGCGCTCTCCCGCTCGGCGTTCGATAGCGTTTTGTCGATGAGGGCGGCGATGTGCTCCATGTCTTTCTCTTTGAGGCCTCGGGTCGTTACCGCAGGCGTTCCCACGCGAATTCCGGAGGCCTGAAAGGGCGACCGCGTGTCGAAGGGCACCATGTTCTTGTTGACCGTGATGTCGGCCTGCCCCAGCGCGGTTTCGGCCTGCTTTCCCGTGAGGCTGGGGAACTTTGGGCGCAGGTCTATCAGCAGGAGGTGGTTGTCGGTGCCGCCCGAAAAAATTTTGTAGCCTAAGCTGACGAACGCTTTTGCCATGGCGTGGGCGTTGCGCTTTACCTGCTGCTGGTAGGCTTTAAATTCGGGCTGTAGCGCTTCGTAGAACGACACGGCTTTGGCGGCGATGACGTGCTCCAGCGGGCCGCCCTGTATGCCCGGAAAAACGGCGGAGCTGAGCAGCTGCGATATTTTCTTGACTTCCCCCTTGGGCGTTTTTGCGCCCCAGGTGTTTTCAAAGTCTTTGCCTGCCAGAATCACGCCGCCGCGGGGGCCTCTCAGCGTTTTGTGCGTGGTGGAGGTTACGATGTGGGCGTGCCGGCAGGGGTTGTCGAGCAGCCCCGCCGCGATAAGCCCTGCCGGGTGCGCCATGTCCACCCAGAGGATGGCGCCGGTGGCGTCGGCAATGGCGCGCATCCGGCGGTAGTCCCACTCGCGCGAGTAGGCCGACGCGCCGCCGATTATCAGCTTTGGCCTGTGCTCCAGCGCCAGCTGCTCCATCCGGTCGTAGTCCACCAGCCCCGTGTCCTCCCGTACGCCGTACGGCAGGGCGCGAAACCAGAGCCCCGAAATGTTGACCGGCGAGCCGTGCGTGAGGTGTCCGCCGTGCGAGAGGTCGAAGCCCAGAAAGGCGTCGCCGGGCTTGAGGACGGCGAGCAAAACGGCGGCGTTGGCCTGCGCACCGGAGTGGGGCTGCACGTTGGCGTACTCGGCGTCGAAGAGCCGGCAAAGCCGGTCGATGGCCAGCTGCTCGGACTGGTCGACTACCCCGCAGCCGCCGTAGTAGCGGGCGTTGGGGTAGCCCTCGGCGTACTTGTTGGTCAGCACCGACCCCATAGCCTCCAGCACCTGGTCGCTTACAAAGTTTTCTGATGCAATTAGCTCAATGCCATGAGCCTGCCGCGCGTGCTCCTGCCGTATAAGGTCAAAAATTTTGTCGTCTCGTTTCATTGTGTAGCTATTTTTTGAGCGACAAATATACGTCTTTTGTTAGAAATCACGAAATAAAACGCTATTTTTGAAGCCTGAATACTAACCGAAAAAAGCAACTATTTTATGGAGCATACGATTAAGGAGGGTTTGCAGCGCACCTCCGCAAAGGTTGTTGCGGACGAGGATACGGCGGCAAGGTACGGCTCGGGGCTGGTGGAGGTGCTCGCCACGCCGGCCATGATAGGCCTCATGGAAAACGCCGCCATGAGCGCCGTGCAGCCCCACCTGCCGCCGGGCTGCGCCACGGTGGGCACGGCGGTTTGCGTTACGCACGTTAAGGCTACGCCTGTGGGCATGAGGGTTTGGGGCGACGCCACGCTGGTGAAGGTCGACGGGCGGCGCCTGCTGTTTGAGGTGGCGGCGCGGGATGAGCAGGGCGAAATTGGGCGCGGAACGCACGAGCGCTGCGTGGTGGATACGGCGAAGTTTATGCAGAAATTCGGGGGCGTAGCATGAAAAGGCTGGTGGAGTGGTATCGGCAGAGCGTTCAGTTCGTTACCTACGATATTTGGCACATCAACAAAACGCGCGTCAACGCCCGCGATTTCATGCTCATCAAGCTGCTCAAGGTCATTTTTATCGCCGTGCGGGGCTTTTTTGTCGACAAGATATCGCTGCGCGCCTCTGCGCTGACGTTTTACACGCTCATAGCCTTTGTCCCGGTGCTGGCTATGGTTATCGGGGTGGCCAAGGGCTTTGGGCTGAACGACTACCTGCTGGACTTGCTGCGCGACCGCTTTGCCGGGCAAAAGGAGCTGCTGGCGCTGCTGTTCGACTTTTCGGAGTCGATGCTCAGCCGCTCGCGGAGCGGGCTTATTGCGGGCTTTAGCGTGCTGTTCCTGCTGTGGGCTATCCTGAACCTGCTCAACAACATCGAAACGTCGTTCAACTACATTTGGCAGGTGAAGCGCGCCCGCCCGTGGCCGCGCAAGGTGGCCGACTACCTTTCGGTGCTCCTCATTGCGCCGATACTGCTCATCGTGTCGAGCTCCATTACGGTGGTGATGCACGCCCGCGTTGTTTCGCTGGCAACCGAGCTGGGGATTTACCCCTACGTTGTGCCGGTGGCCAAGGTGGGGTTTAAGGCGCTCAGCTACCTGCTGCTGTGGCTGGTGTTCACCTTTGTGTACGTGGCCATGCCCTACACAAAGGTACGGCCGGCGCCCGCGCTCGTGGCGGGCATCGTTGCGGGAACGCTGTTTCACGCTGTCCAAAACTTTTACATCTACTCGCAGGTGATGGCGTCGAGCTACAGCGCCGTATACGGCAGCTTTGCCGCCGTTCCGCTGTTCCTGCTGTGGGCGCAGGCCAGCTGGCTCATCCTGCTGTTTGGCGCCGAGATATCCTTTGCCGCGCAAAACGTGCAGCACTACGAATACGGCGCCAGCACCCAAAACCTGAGCATACGCGAGCGAAAGCTGCTCTCGCTGCTCGTGGTGCACCGCATCGTCAAGAATTTTGCCGGCGGCGAAAAGCCCATGGGCTCGTCGGATATCGCGGCGGCGCTCAACATATCCGTGCGCATCACGCGCGACCTCCTCTTTAACCTCATCCGCTGCGGCATTGTGTGCGAAACCGTGACCGACGACCCCAAGGTAAACGCCTACCAGCCGGCTGCGGACATCCACGCCATCACCGTTGGCGGCGTGCTCCGCCGCATCGAGGAGCGCGGCGAGCGGTACGCCGACGCCAACGAGGAGGATAGCCCGGAGAAGCAGCGCCTCGCGCAGCTGCTGGAGCAAATAGCCCGGCGTACAGGTGAACAGGAGGGGAAGCTGAAAATTATGGAGCTGTGAACGCAGGTGGCGTCCATGTTTGATTGATATAATTCGTAAATAAGTAAAAATCAGCGTTGTGTTATAAATTGTGGGGCGGAAAACTTCGGTTGCCTTACTATTAATGAAAATTGGAGACGAGCAAACGGAAAAATAAGGTGATGAAGGTAATGAGGTTGGATGGCGGTTGGCTAACTATCTGCTGCTGATGTTGTTTTGTTGCTAAAATTAGGTGTAAAATTAGGTTTTTCGCTCCCAACAATTTATGACGCTACTAAGCTACCAAAAATTATAAAGCTATGAATACAGGTAAATTTGAGCCGCCGTTTTTTAGGGAGGATTCGTACCGGGTGTACTCCTACCACACCGACAGCCGCTGCCGCCTTAGCCTCACGGCTATGCTGCACTTTCTGCAGGAAACTGCGGGCAGCCACGCCACGGCCAACGGATTTGGTTTCGATACGCTGGGCGCAAGCCGGCTGTTCTGGGTGCTGTCGCGCCTCACGCTAAGGGTGTGGGCCTACCCCAGGTGGAACGATGAGCTGCTGCTGCGCACGTGGTCTAAGGCGCCGGGCGCCCTCATGGGCAACCGCGACTTTGAGCTGCTCAACGCGCAGGGCGAAGTGGTGGCCGTGGCCTCTACCGCCTGGATCATGGTGGACGTTGCCTCGCGGCGGCCGCAGCGCATTGAGCGCTTCGGCTCGGCCTTTCCGCACGTGCTCGACCGGCACGCCATCCCCGAGCCGCCCGAAAAGCTGCCCGCCGTGCCCGCCGGCAGCGACGCCGAAACATCCCCCGCACGGGAAATCATGCTTAGCGACATCGACATGAACGGGCACGTGAACAACGCCTGCTACGCGCGCTGGCTGCTGGACGCTTTCCCCCACCTCCACCGGGACGACCAAGAGGTGAAAACCTTAGAGGTGAACTTTCTCCGCGAATCGCGCGCCGGCGAACACTACGCCATCTCCATGCGGCAAACGACAGAAGAATGCCGCACCTACAGCATTACACGCTGCGAAGACGGTCTGGAGCTGGCAAGAGCGAGAGTTTTAATGGTTAATGGTTAATGGTTAACGGTTAATGGTTAACGGTTAATGGTTAACACGCGATGCTATACGATATTATGTATTTCGCTGATATAAATTGCAATATAAAAGTAAATCCCGTTAATAATCCTAATAGTCAATCAAATAAAAAAATCACAGCTAAAACATCAAAAAACAAAAACAAACAAGCAAAATGAAAACAACACACACGCTACTATCTTTAGCGCTGACGGCAGCCGTGCTGCTAACGGCGTGTACAAACGACGATGGCGACCTTTCGGTGAAGGGCGTC
>JAIROF010000101.1 GCA_031257655.1 Prevotellaceae bacterium
AGGCTCGCGACTTCTGCAAGTCCCGCAGGGACGGCGCTTGATTGCCCGTATGCTTTAGCGTACGGATGCGGCGTACTCGCTTTTTTCGTCCTGCCGAATTTGCAATTCGGCAGGACGGAAATGTCGAGTACCTGCTCCCCTCTCCTTTGGAGAGGGACAGGGGGTGAGGTATAACACAAAAACGCTGATTTCTATTGTCTTACAAAATAGATTTGCTGTAAAATGTTCGTATTCGCAAATTAAATAGCTTGCGAAGGCTGAATAATTTTATGTCTTTACGCCTGTAAATTTTTGCCGAATTTTTTTATCCATTTGTGCGTAATTCCAAAATTTCATGCTAACTTTGCCGTCGACCTTATCCTGCGCTCGGCATGGTTTTGTACGGAAATAGCGCACAGATGATGCGGTTTTTTTGATTTACGCAGCTGAAGAACCGGAGCTCGGCGCAGCCAAATGGCTAAAATCTGCGCAAATCATAAAAATCTGCCTCATCTGCGCGCTAAAAAGCAAATCGCAGCTTTTGGCCGTGCGGCGCATAAATGTCAGGATTTTTTGGCTAAGCCGATGGTTAGCGGTGCTGTGCAATGCGAGCATGTTTGGCAAGGCCGTAATTACCAAAACCGGAGCGGCATAAAATTTTGGCGCATGTTGAAATTTTTTATTTAAATAAAAGTTATGCAAACAAATCGGAGGGATTTTCTAAAAACGATGGGGTGCGTGGTGGGCTTGACCATCATTCCGCGCCATGTGCTGGGCAAGGGCTATGTTGCCCCCAGCGACCAGCTCACCAAAGGTATTATCGGCGTTGGCGGCATGGGGCGCGGGCATGCCGGCTACGCCGGCACGCGGCTGGTTGCCATTTGCGATGTGGACAAAAACCACCTGGAGCTGGGCAAAAAGCTGGTGGAGGGCAAGCTGGCCGCCTACCACGATTTCCGCGACCTGATTTTGGACAAAAATGTGGATATCGTGCACATTGCTACGCCTCCCCATTGGCACGGCATCATGTCGGTCGAAGCGGCCAAGGCCGGCAAAGATATTTGGTGCGAAAAGCCGATGACGCGCACTATCGGAGAGGGGAAACGGGTGATGGAGGCGGTACGCCAAAACGGGCGAATCTTCCGGCTTAACACCTGGTTTCGCTTTGCGGATAGCTTCTATGGGCTGGGAACGCCCGTAAAACCGCTAAAAAAGCTGGTGCAAAGCGGCTTGCTGGGATGGCCGCTCAAGGTAACCATCAGCAAGTACACCGGCTTCGACTGGAAATTTTACTGGGTGGGAAAAGAGTACCTCGAGCCTCAGCCCGTCCCCGCAGCGCTGGACTACGACATGTGGCTGGGGCCGGCGCCCTATAAGCCCTACAACGCGCATCGGGTGCACCAAACCTTTCGCGGCTACTGGGACTACGATGGCGGTGGGCTGGGCGATATGGGGCAGCACTACATCGATCCGGTGCAGTACATCCTCGGCAAGGACTACACCAGCCCGGTAAAGGTGGAGGTGGACGCCCCGCAGCAGCACCCTGACGCCATCGGAACGTGGCGCTCCATTACCTATACCTACGACGACGGCTGCCAAATCGTCCTCTGGGGGGGCGACTACGGAAATCCCCAAGCGCCATACATTGCCGGCCCAAAGGGAAACGTGTACAAAAACTTTGCCTGCGATATCCCGAGCTGGGAAAAAAAGCTGGCGGATTACCCGGAGCCGGAAGCGCAGGTAACCGATTTTTTGGAAAGCGTGAAAACCCGAAAACCGTTTGCCCTCAACGAGCAAAACGGATTCCGCTCCGCTACGATTGTCAACATGGGCCTGGTGGCCTTGCGGCTGAACCGACCCCTGAATTTTGACCCGGTGAAGCTGGAATTTGTCAACGATGATGCGGCCAACCGCCTGCTCAACCCTCCCATGCGATCACCCTGGACTATTTAACATTGTAAAAACAGCATAAAATGAAGAAAATATTCTTACTACTCCTTGCCTCATGCCTATGGGCGGGCAGCATTTGCGCCCAATCCCCCGCCAACAGGACAGCCACTACCGTTATTGCCGACGTGTTGGCGCAGGTTCCCGCGCAAGATAAAGGCGCTTATACTCAACAGCAAGAAGACCTTTTGAGCGCCGGTGAAGAGGGTATTGCTCAGCTGGTGGAAATGCTGGAAACCAATGACGAAGGAAAAGCGAAGGTGGAGCTTGCGCTGAGCGGCCTGACCCACTTTGCTTCGGCGCCGGAGCAGAGCGACCGGCGCCTTACGGTTGTAAACGCCTACCTGAGCGCAATAGACCGGCTCAGCGATGCGGAGGCAAAAGCGTTTGTTATCCGTCAGCTGGAGGTAGTTGGAGGGGACGAGTGCGTCGCCAAGCTGTCCTCCCTGCTGGGCGATGAATCCTTGAGCAGCCCGGCGGCGGTGGCGCTGGCGGCTATCCGCAGCGCCGCGTCGGGGCAGGCCCTGGTGGATGCGCTGGGCAAGCCGTTGGGCAGCAGGCAAAAAGAAAACGTTGTTCGCGCCATTGGCCATATACAGGCCGCCGGCGCCGAAAAAATCTTGAAAACCCTGGCCGCTGATGCCGATATCCGGCTGCGGGGAGCCGTTTGGTATGCCTTAAGTCGCACCGGCTCGGCGGCCTCCTTGCCCGTTTTGGCAGCCGCTGCCGGCCAGGTGCGCTATGCTCCGGAGGTAACGGGGGCGGTAAACGCCTACCTGACGCTGATTAATCGCCTGCTGGCGCAGGGCAACGTCGAAGAGGCGGAAAAGGCGGCGGCAGCCCTGTGGAAGCAGGCAAAGAAAGCCGGCGAGGTGCAAACCTGCGCAGCCGCTTTGCAGGCGCTGATGGCTGCCCAGCCAGACAAGGTTGCCAAATATTTGAAAGACGCCCTGAAGGATAAAAACCGCGATTACCGGAATGCCGCCCTGGAGTACGCCTTAGACTACGATGTTGCCGCGCTGAGCGAAGAGCTGGCGGGCTACCTGAAAAAAGCCAACGCCGAATGCAAGGTGGATATTATGAGCTGGTTTGCCAAGGTTTTCGACAACCCGGATAAGCAGCGGCAGCTAAGCAGCGCCTTCACCGGCGTTTTTGTCCGGCAGCTGGCAGACAAGGATATGGCGGTAAAAGAAGCGGCAGCCGCGCTGCTGGCAAAGTCGGGCGAAGAGGCCGCGATTCGGGCTTTGGTCGCCCTTCTGGATGGCGCAGACGAGCGGCAAATAGCGCTGGCGCGAAATGTCCTTTCGTTTGCCAAAGGCGATATTGTTCCCCTCCTTACGCCGCGCTTATCTACGGCAAGTGCCAGGGGAAAGGTGGCGATTTTGGAGCTGCTGGCTATGCGGAAAGCCGACGGGCAGGCCCCCGCCGTTTTGGAGCAGCTCAATGCGCCTGCTGCCGAAGTGCGCCGGGCTGCCGGCGCCGCATTGAAAGACGTTGTAGCGCTGAAAGACATTCCCGCTTTATACGACCTTTTGGAGAAAAGCGATACGGCAGCGGTTGCCTTTGTTCAGCAAGCTATAGCCGCAGCCCTAAAAAGCCTGCCGAGCGCCGAGCAGCTGGAAATGCTTGTTGCCCGGCTCAGCAAAACGGCGCAGGCCAAGCAGCCGCTTTACTACCCCGTGCTGGTGGCCTCGGGCGACCGCAAGGCGCTGGAGCTGATAGCCGACCGCTTCAAAACCGCCACCGCGCAGGACAAAGATGCGGCATTCCATGCGCTGCTGGGCTGGGAAGGCATTGAATCTGCCGCCGAGCTGGAGGCCATTTGCCGAGATACCAAAGCGTCCGGCTATTTTGATAGGGCGTTGAAGCGGTATATTCAGCTGGCCTCCTCTGCCGGGTTGACCGGTGAAAATCGCCGTATTTTCCTGACCAATGCGCTCGACATGGCCGGCGATGACGACCAAAGGAATGAAATATTGAAGCATATAGGGAAAACCGGCTCGTACCTGGGGATGCTGCTGGCCGGCGAATACTTAGACCAGCCGCCGCTGCAGCAAAGTGCGGCCGGCGCCGTGATGAATATTGCGCTGAACAATAAAAGCTACACCGGAAAAAATGTGAAGCGATTGCTCGAAAAAGCATCCGGCATCTTGGATAACCCCGACGCCTCGTACCAAAAGGAAGCCATCCGCAAGCACCTGTCCGAAATGCCAAACGAAAAGGGGTTTGCCGCTATTTTCAACGGCAAAGACCTGACCGGCTGGAAAGGGCTTGTGGGGAATCCGCTTACCCGCGCTCAAATGAAGCCGGCCAAGCTGGCGCAGGCGCAGACCCTGGCAGACAAAGCCGCCCGGCAGCACTGGATCCCCGAGGACGGCGTGCTTGTGTTTGACGGCGCAGGAGGCGATAACCTCTGCACCAGCCGGCAGTACGGCGACTTTGAAATGTATGTGGACTGGAAGTTAGAGCCCTCTCCGGAAGCAGATGCGGGAATTTACCTGCGCGGCTCGCCGCAGGTGCAAATCTGGAATATAGCCCGGACAAATGTTGGCGCTCAGGTAGGCTCGGGAGGGCTGTACAACAATAAGGCAAACCCTTCTACGCCCTTAAAAGTGGCCGATAACCGTCTGGGCGAATGGAACGCATTTTACATCAAAATGGTTGGCGACCGCGTAACGGTCATCCTCAACGGAGTGCTGGTGGTAGATAACGTTATCCTGGAAAACTACTGGGACCGCTCGCTGCCGATATTTCCCGTAGAGCAGCTGGAGCTGCAGGCGCACGGAAGCAAAGTGTACTACCGAAACATCTACGTCAAAGAGCTGAAGCGCCCCGAGCCTTTCGTGCTGTCGGCAAAAGAAAAGAAAGAAGGCTACCGGATTTTGTTCGACGGAACAAACATGCATGAGTGGACCGGCAACACCGTGGATTATACGCTGGAGAACGGCTGCATTGCCTTGTATCCAAGCGCAGGACACGGCGGAAACTTGTACACTAAGCGCGAATTTGGGAATTTCATTTTCCGCTTTGAATTTCAGCTGACGCCCGGAGCAAACAATGGCTTGGGCATCCGTACACCCTTAGAAGGCGACGCCGCCTACGTCGGAATGGAGCTCCAGATATTGGACAGCGAAGCGCCCATCTACAGAGACCTTGCCCCATACCAGTACCATGGCTCCGTGTATGGAATCATTCCGGCAAAAAGAGGATTTCTAAAGCCCGCCGGCGAATGGAACTACCAGGAGGTGGTGGCCGCCGAAGACAACATTAAGGTAACCCTGAACGGTACGGTTATCGTGGACGGAAATATCCGGAAAGCTACAAAAAACGGTACGCCGGATAAGCAGGAGCATCCCGGGCTGTTCAACAAAAAAGGGCATATCGGGTTCCTCGGACATGGCTCTCACGTTAAGTTCAGGAATATCCGCATCAAAGAGCTGAAGTAGCACAAGGGAACCTCTAAAAATCCCCCGGATAATATGATGACAAGTATGCGCACATGGCTATGGGCTGCCTGCGCTTTTCTTTGGCTGCCGCGCGTAGCGCCCGCCGCCGCCCCCCGGGCAACGGGCGGGCAGGAGGTAGCGCAGCTTCGGCTGCCGGCGCCGGCGCACCTCACCACCGACATGCTGGAGCATACCGATTGCGTCTTTCTCGACGGATACCCGTCCAACCTTGCCCTGTCGGAGCTCCAAACAGCGGTAGAGCGCTACCAGCTTGCCGCCATACGCCGCCCAAACCCCTACTTGGGATGGGTGGTAAACGCCCACCGCCCGAATACGCTGCAAGCGGCTTACCGCATCCTGCTCGCCTCCGCGCCGGAGCTGCTGGCAAAGGACGAAGCCGATATGTGGGACAGCCGGCGCACGGAAAGCGACAACTCCGTCGCCGTGCTCTATGAAGGGAAGCCCCTGCAGCCCTCCACCGTTTACTACTGGAAGGTGAAGGTTTGGGATAACCACGGCGCAGAAAGCCCCTTTTCGCGGGTGCGCAGCTTTACCACCGCCGCCCAGCTGGACGCAGCAACGGCGCGCTATCCGCTGCAGGTGAGCGATGAATATCCGGAAAAAGTGCACCCCTTAGCCGATGGCCGCCTCTTAGTCGATTTCGGAAACGCCGCCTTCGGGCGCCTCAAGCTCACCCTCACCGCCGCCGGCGAAGCGGATACCCTTACCCTTCACCTCGGCGAATGCCTGCAAAACGGGCAAATCAACCGCCGCCCCGGAGGAACCATCCGCTATGCAGCATACCGCCTGCCGTTGATGAAAGGAGCGCACACCTACTCCCTAAAAATAAGGCCGGACAAGCGCAATACGGAGGTAAGCCACCCCGGAGCAAAGGCCATGCTGATGCCCGGCTATACGGGCGAAGTCTTGCCATTCCGCTACTGCGAGCTGGAGCGCTGCCCCGCCGCCACGATGCGTGCCGACCGCATTGTTCGCCAAACGGTTCACTACCCATTCGACGAAACGGCGGCAACGTTCCATTCGTCCGATACGGTGCTCAACAGGGTGTGGGACATGTGCAAGCACTCGGTAAAGGCCACCTCGTTTGCCGGCATTTTTGTAGACGGCGACCGGGAGCGTATCCCCTACGAAGGCGATATTATCGTCGGACAGCCAACGCGCTACGCCGTTGACAGATGCTATGAATTTGCCCGGTTCAGCAACGAGTACCTGATTCGCTGCCCCACCTGGCCTACCGAGTGGAATTTGCAAACCGTGCTGCTGGCCTGGAGCGACTACCTCTACACCGGCAACCCCGCGTCGTTGCAGCAGTTTTACGACGACCTGAGCGTGAAAACGCTGCGGGGACTAAAGGAAAGCAACGGGCTGATAAGCACCAGAACAGGCAAGGTGACGAGCGAATTTTTGCAGGCTATCCACTTCAGCGGCCAGGGCTTTCGCGACATTGTCGACTGGCCGCCCGGCGAAAGCGACGGGTATGTCTTTACCGATTATAACACGGTGGTGAACGCCTACCACTACCAGGCGCTACGCCTCATGAGCGCTATTGCCGGCGCGCTGGGAAAAGCGCAGGAGCAGGAGCAGCTTGCCCAAGACGCTCTACGGGTGAAAAATCAAATGAACAAGCTGCTGTTCGACTATAAGCGGGGCGTTTACCGTGACGGAACAGGCACAGACCACGCTTCGCTTCACGCCTGCATGTACCCGCTGGCATTCGGCATAGCGCCGGAGAAGTACCGCCAAAAGATGCTCGACTTTATCCGCTCGCGGGGGCTTGCCTGCAGCGTTTACGGAGCGCAGGCGCTGCTGGACGCTGTTTACGATGCGCACGACGCCGAATACGGGCTAAAGCTCTTGTCGTCTACAGAGGAGCGCAGCTGGTACAACATGATACGCAGCGGCTCTACCGTCGCAATGGAGGCCTGGGACAACAAGTACAAGCCCAACCAGGACTGGAACCACATCTGGGGCGCTGCGGCAGGAAACGTGATTGTCCGCAAGCTCATGGGAGTGGAGCCGCTTGAGCCGGGATTCAAGAAAATACGCATCAAGCCGCAGCCGGCAGCATTGCAGCATGCAGCGCTCAAAACGCCCACCATTCGTGGCGATATCTTTGTTGCCTTCGACAACCGCCAAAGCAGCCAACTTATTTTAGACGTAGAGATTCCGGCCAACGCTACCGCGCAAATCATGCTGCCGGTAGCCTCAAAAAAATATAGCGTAACGGTGGACGAAGCTCCGCAAAAGGCAACGGCAAACGGCAGCTTTGTAACCGTAGAAATCGGCTCGGGTAAGCACAGGATTGTGAGGTATGCGCGCTGATTCTCCGATCCCTGAGCTCTGAACGCATCCCGCTGCAAAGCAGCCCTATAAATCGCAGTAGCGCCAGTGCGCTACAATCAACATTTAGGATATGGACAATATTCAAGCGCTTGAATGGAAAGAAAGTTGGCAGGACGACTACTTGAAGTGGATTTGCGGTTTTGCAAATGCCAACGGCGGAACGCTTGTTATCGGCAAAAATGATAAAGGCGAAACGGTAGGCGTAAAAGAGGCGAAGAAGCTTTTGGAAGATTTGCCCAATAAAATTCGCTCCACAATGGGCGTGATTGTCGATGAAATACTACTTACGGTCGGGAAGCACCAATCAGGAGCTGTCGGGCTACGCGCTTGATGCGCTGTTGCTTGGAAAATACGGCAAAGCTTACGATTCAAAGCCGCTACCCAACATAAAAATGGCCGACTTCTGGCGCGATGCTTTCGATATTTTCCGAAAAAAAGCCGTTGCAAGCCGGCGGCTGACCGCCGAAGACGTAGCCGTTTCGGATGAAGAATTGCTGCGCTCATTAAATCTTATCGAAAATGGGTAGTGTCATAAATTGTAGGGAGCGAAAAACCTAATTTATACCTAATTTTAATAACAAAACAACCTCAGTAGCAGAGAGATATAATAGAAATAACAACCTCATTAACCTTATTAATGTAAATGATTTATAATCAGCATAATAC
>JAIROF010000111.1 GCA_031257655.1 Prevotellaceae bacterium
GTTCCACACCAGAATATCCGAAATTATTCGAATCTACATTGAGGACAGGTACAGCATTCAGGCTATGGAGGAAACCTCGGAGGAGATTTTGAGAGACTTGGAGCAGAACAACCTCTGCCCCAAAGAGCAGCTGGACGCCCTCCGCGATGTGTTTTTTACAAAGGTGTTCACGAGCTCGCTACGCTCGGTTGATATTGTTCCCCTACGGGGAATCGGAGCGAACCGGAGCGAACCGGAGCTCGGCGTAGCCAATGCACAAAATATACCCGCGTACAGCATAAATACGAATAACATAACTCCGGCGCAAGGCATTTACAAGCCCTGAAGGGGCAATCACCTACCGTAGTAAAACCCCATGCTGCTTTTCACGCAGCCTCCTTTGGAGAGAAGCCGGGGGTGAGGTTTAGCACAAAAACGCTGAGTGTACCCCCACGAGGTAGCGGCGCCGAGGCGAAGTTCGGCGCTGCGGGAGCATGGCAAGGCGCCTTTTTTATTAACAGTTGGCAAACCGTGTATTTTTTTTCCGTACCTTTGGACGCTTTTTTGTAGGCTTATAACGAAATTAACATGAAAAAAGAAACATTAAACAGCCCGGACTACCTGTTTGAGGTCAGCTGGGAGGTTTGCAACAAGGTGGGCGGCATTCATACGGTGGTTTCGACCAAGGCGCACAGCATGTCGCGCGAGGTAAAGCGCCACATCATGGTAGGCCCCGATGTGCTGAACGAATCGGCCGGCAGCGTCGAATTTATCGAAGATTTGCAGCTGCTCAAGGCGTGGCGCCTCAAGGTGCAGGAGGAGGGCGTGCGCATCCGCATTGGCCGCTGGGATATCGCCGGATCGCCCACTACCATTCTGGTAGATTACACCTCATTTATTTCGCAAAAGGATAGAATCTTTTCGGAGTTCTGGGAAACGTACAAGCTCGACTCCATCTCCGGGCAGTGGGACTACATAGAGCCTGCCCTGTTTGGCTACGCCACCGGCAAGGTGATAGAGAGCTACCTGCGCTTTAACCTCTCCCTGCGCCACCGCGTGGTTGCCGTTTTCCACGAGTGGATGACCGGCTCGGGGCTCCTCTACCTCAAGAGCCACGTGCCGCAGGTGGGCACCATGTTCACCACGCACGCCACCGTCATGGGGCGCTGCATTGCGGGCAACGGCCTGCCGCTCTACAGCGGCCTCAACAGCTACGACGTCGACTTTAAGGCGCGCGAGTTCAACGTTACGGCAAAGCTTTCGCTGGAGCGCTGCGCCGCCCAGCACGCCGACTGCTTCTCCACCGTGAGCGACATCACCGCCCAGGAGTGCAAAGCCTTCCTGGGGAAGAAGGTCGATCTGGTAACGCCCAACGGTTTCGACAACAGCTTTGTCCCCTCCGACGAAGATTTTGAGGCCGCGCGGCAGGACGGCCGGGCAAAGCTGCTGGAGGTGGCCGAAGCGCTGCTCGGCTGCCCGGCCGCAGCCAACACCCTGCTGGTGGGCATAAGCGGGCGCTACGAATTTAAGAATAAGGGGATAGACGTGTTCATTGAATCGCTGGGGCAGCTCAACCAGTCGCCCGGCCTCCGCCGCCCCATCTACGCCTTTATCCTTGTGCCGGCGGGGCACCACGGCCCCCGCAAGGACTTGCTCTACAACCTCGCCAACAAGGGCGCCGCCCAGCCGCCGGAGGAAAAGTACACCACCCACGGGCTGGTGGACACGCAGTACGACCCGGCGCTGAGCCTCGCGCGCCGCGTGGGGCTGGCCAACCGCCCGGAGGATAAGGTGAAGCTCTTCTTTTGCCCCTCCTACCTCAACGGCGCCGACGGCGTGTTCAACAAAAAGTACTACGACCTCCTCATCGGGCTCGACCTGTCCATCTTCCCGTCCTACTACGAGCCGTGGGGCTACACGCCGATGGAGAGCGTGGCCTTCCGGGTGCCCACCATCACCACCACGCTCGCCGGATTTGGCCTGTGGGTCAACGTTCACTACCAGTCCGACCACCCGGGCATTGAGGTGATAGCGCGAAAAGACGGAAACGACGCCGCCGTGGTGGACGATATGGTGAAAAAGGTGCTCGAGCACGCCGACCTATCGGGCAGCGACTTTGAGGCTGTGCGCGAAAACGCCAGGCAGGTCTCCTCCATTGCCCTCTGGGATAACCTGATTTACTACTACAAAAAGGCGTTCAGCATTGCCCTCGACAAGGTTGACAGCCGCATGGAGAGCGTCATCAGCCAAATGCGCGAGGAGGTTACCCCGTACGTCAACACCATCCCGCAGACCAACCAGCCGATGTGGAACCGCATCATTGTCCAGAAAAACATCCCGCAAAACCTCGCCTCGCTCGAGGAGCTGTCAAAAAACCTCTGGTGGAGCTGGAACCCGGAGGCGGTGGAGCTCTTCAAGTCCATCGACAAGCCGCTGTGGGTGCAGAGCGGGTACAACCCCATCGCCTTTCTGGGGATGCTTTCGCTCACGCGCTACCAGGCGCTGGAGAAAGACCGCGACTTTTTGGCGCGGCTCGCCTCCGTTTACGCCGACTTTAAGCGCTACATGGCGCAGAAGTCGGCCCTGTTCGACGCCCACCTCGGCAACACCCCCGCCCAAGACCGGCTGCCCGAGCACGCCGACGTGGTGCGCTACAAGGTGGCCTACTTTAGCATGGAGTACGGCCTGCACACCTCCCTCAAGATATACTCCGGCGGGCTGGGCATCCTGGCCGGCGACTACCTCAAGGAGGCGAGCGACAAGGGCACGCCCATGGTTGGCGTAGGCCTGCTGTACCGCTACGGCTACTTTTCGCAAAAGCTTTCGGCAACCGGCGATCAGGTGGCAGAGTACGACGACCAGGACTTCATGAAAATCCCCGCCTACCCCGTGCGCGACAAGGACAACAAGTGGGTCACCGTGAGCTTCGCCATGCCCGGGCGAACGGTGTTTGCGCACGTATGGCGCGTCAACGTTGGCCGCACCGAGCTCTACCTGCTCGACACCGACTTCGAAGACAACCTGCCGGAGGACAGAAGCATTACCCACCAGCTCTACGGAGGAAACTGGGAAAACCGCCTCAAGCAGGAGCTCATGCTGGGCGTTGGCGGCATTCGCGCCCTGCGCGCCCTGGGCATAGCGGCCGACGTGTACCACTGCAACGAAGGGCACGCCGCCTTTATTGGCTTAGAGCGCATCCGCGAGCTCGTGCACGAAAAAAACCTCACCTTCTCCGAAGCGCTGGAGGTTGTCCGCGCATCCTCGCTCTTCACCACCCACACGCCCGTCCCCGCAGGCCACGACACCTTCGACGAAGGGCTCCTCCGCACCTACATATCGCACTACCCCCAGCGCCTCAAAACCTCGTGGGAAGACCTGATGAAGCTCGGAAAGGTGAACGCCGGAGACCCCGGCGAAAAGTTTTCGATGAGCAACCTGGCCTGCAGCTGCTCGCAGGAGGTGAACGGCGTGAGCTGGCTGCACGGAAAGGTGAGCCGCGAAATCCTCTGCGGCCTCTGGCCAGGATACCAGCCCGAAGAGCTCCACATCGGCTACGTGACCAACGGCGTGCACTACGATACCTGGACCTCCAGCGAGTGGAAGCGCCTGCAAACCGAAGCCTTTGGCCCCGAATTTAAGGAGCACCACTACGACAAAAGCTGCTTTGACGGAATATACAGCGTGCCCGACGAAAAAATCTGGGCAATCCGGCAGGAGCTCCGCAACAAGCTGATGCGCTACATCCGGCAGCGCCTTGGCGACAGCAAAATCCTCAAGTACCACACGCCGCGACAAATAGTGGAAATTAAGGAGATGTTTCGCGACGACATCCTCACCATCGGCTTTGCCCGACGCTTTGCAACCTACAAGCGGGCGCACCTGCTCTTCAAAAATCTGGACAGGCTCAACAACATCGTCAACAACCCGCAAATGCCCGTACAGTTCGTCTTTGCCGGAAAAGCGCACCCCGCCGACCGGGCCGGGCAAGACCTGATAAAGCGCATCGTGGAAATATCGAAGTACCCGCAGTTCATTGGCAAAATCCTCTTCCTGCAAAACTACGACATGCGCGTGGCGCGTAAAATGGTAACCGGCGTTGACGTGTGGATGAACACGCCCACCCGCCCGCTCGAAGCCTCGGGAACCAGCGGCGAAAAGGCCGTCATGAACGGCGTGATGAACCTCTCGGTGCTCGACGGCTGGTGGGTAGAGGGATACCGGGAAGGCGCCGGCTGGGCGCTGCCGATGGAGCGCTCGTACGAGCATCAGGATTTTCAGGACGAGCTCGACTCGGAAACCATCTACGCCCTGATCGAAAACGAAATCGCCCCGAAATTCTACAAGCGCAACGAGCGCAACATCCCCACCGAATGGGTGAAGATGGTAAAGGATACCATCGCAAAGGTGGCGTCGAACTTCACCACCAACCGCATGCTGCAAGACTACGAGGAGCGATACTACAACAAGCTCTACGCGCGGAGCAGCGACGTCTGCAAAAACGATTTTGCCAAGGCAAAAGAGATAGCCGAGTGGAAAAGGCGCGTAAGCCGGCACTGGGGCAGCATTGAGGTGATTTTCCGGAAGCGCCTCAACATGCAGGAGGACGAGGTCATGCTGGGAAACGTGTACCAGTCGGAGGTGCAGCTGGACATTGCCTCGCTCGACCCCGAAGATGTGGGCGTAGAAATGGTCGTGGCTGAGCAGGATGCTACCGGTGGAATGAAGATCATAAACACCTCGGAGTACACCTGCGTATCGCACGTCGGCTCCGTCGCCACCTACGCCATCGACGTGCTGCCCGAAAAGCCCGGCGTCATCTTCGCCGGCGTTCGCCTCTACGCAAAGCACCCCGACCTCCCACACCGGCAAGACTTTGCCCTCGTGAAATGGATATAAGAGAATTAGGAATTAGGAATTAAGAATTAAGAATTAAGAATTAGGAATTGGCGCAGGCGTGTAGGGGCGGGGTTTGCCCGCCCAATTAGAAAATTGTACGGCGCTTGGCAGGGGTTTTGTGCGAAAATAGCGCGCTGATGGCGCAGATTTTTAATGATTTATGCGGATTTTAGCCGCTTCCCCATCTGCGTAAATCATTAAAAATCTGTGTCATCAGCATGCTAAAAAAACAAATCGCAATTTTTGACCGCGCAGGTATAAGTATTCTGCATTCTGCATTCTACATTCTACATTTTACATTTTACATTTTACATTCTGCATTCTGCATTCTGCATTATTTTACATTTTATTTTGGATTCTGAAAAAATCTCCATAGTCGTAGCCGTGGCAGACAACGGCGTTATTGGCAGCGCCAACCAGCTGCCGTGGCGTATTCCGGAGGACTTGAAGCGCTTTAGGCAGCTCACCACCGGCCACGCCGTCATCATGGGGCGCAAAACCTTTGCGTCCATCGGGAAGCCTCTCCCCAACAGGAAAAACATTGTCATATCGCAAACCATGCCCGCATCCGGCGGCGATAGCTTGGCGGTAGCCCGCTCGCTGGAGGAGGCGTTGCAGGCGGCGCAGGGCGACGAGGTGTTCATCATTGGCGGCGACAGCATTTACCGTCAGGCGCTGCCGCTGGCGCAGCGCCTGCACGTTACCCACGTGCACGCCAGCGTCGAGGGCGATGCCTTCTTTCCCGAAATATCCGAAAAGGATTGGGTACAGGTAGCCCGCAGCAGCGCTATGACCTGCAACGTCAGCGGGCTGACGTTTACCTTTGCTACGTATCTCCGCAGCAAAGGCGCGTAAAGAAGGCAGGGTGGGGGAGGGCAGTGTTACTCGCCGCCCTGCGTAAATCATAAAAAATCTGCGCCGTCTACCGTGCTATTTTTACACAAAGCTATGCCGAGCGCAGTATATATCTACATCGGCAGCAGGCTATTCTGCGGGGCCGGAGATACAAAATTCATCATCCCAAAAATTTCTTTTACCTGCAGTAGCGGTATCGCACCTTTCCTGCGTCGAGGTTTCCGTGCATTTCGGATTGCTCCAGCGCTTTGCAGGCTTCGGTTTTGCGCCCCAGCTTGCGCAGGATGTGCGCGTACTGTAGCCAGGTGTTGTGGTCGTTGGGATATTTTTTGAGGTAGGTGTGGTAGTCGGCGGCGGCAAAGCGGAGCGCCTCCGTTTGCTCGTACATTTGCGCGCGCGCCGCGTAGTACTTGCCCTCCTCGGGGTTGGCGGCGAGGCATTCGTTGATGAGGAGCAGGGCCTGCGTTACATTTTTTTGCCCCCGGTACGCCAGCGCCAGCGCATAGCGCGCCTCCGTGTCCTGCTCGTGCGCTGCGAGGCGGCGCCGCAGGAGCGCTACGGCCTCCTTGTACTTTTGGGCGTTGAGCGCGTACTCTCCGCAGGGTTTGCAGTGGGCGCTATCGTCGGGCCGGAGGCGGGTTAGGCGGGCGCAGTCGCCGTGCGCTTTTTTCCACTGCCCCAGCATCCCGTGCAGCCGCGCGCGGCGGTAGAGGTACAGGGGGTTGTTGGCGTCCTCCTTTAGCAGGTTGCTGTAGATGGCCAGGGCGGTTTTGTAGGAGCCAAGGCAGGTAAAGGCTTCGGCTTTGAGCTGCCGGTGTTCGCGGCTGAGCGTGTCGCGGCTGCGCTCGCGGTCTATGAGCATGTTCAGCGCATCTTCGCAGCGGCTGTAGGTGAGCGCCTGCAGCGCCTCTGCGGTAACGTCGTCGTCCGTCGGCTCGTCGTCCGCCGGAGCGCCGCCGGGCTGCGCGGAGGTTGCCGCCGCCAGCGCCAGCGCCATCAGCACAAAAACGCTACGACGCATAGTAATCTTCCTGGTTGAGCTCGCTTATCAGGTTTTGCACAATGCCTATTTCGAGGTAGGTGGTGGCGCCTTTGGCGTAGTAGTTTCCCGCCATCACCGCAACCATGTCGGCGCTGTTGATGCAGCGCTGGTCGCGCAGGAAGCGGATGGCGTAGCGCAAAAATTCGTCGTTGTTTTTCAGCGGTGTTGCGGGGTAGCAGTACACGCCGTACGAGAGCGCGAGCTCGCGCGTGAGGCGGTCGATGTAGCAAAACACGAAGATGGGGTTTTTGCTGCGAAACGCCGCCAGGTAGCGCGGCACCCGTCCGGAGTAGGTGTCGGTTACGAATGCGCGGATGGGCAGCTCCCGGCTGGCCTGCACGGCGGACTTGGAGAGCACAATGGCCACCTTGTCCCGTATGCCCACGTTGGGCTGGCGCTCGTGGGGCTGCAAATCTTTTTCTACCGCGATGGCGATTTTGCTCATGGCGCGTACCGCCTCTACGGGGTAGGCGCCCGTTGCCGTTTCGCCGCTCAGCATGATGGCGTCGGTGCGCTGGTAGATGGCGTTGGCCACGTCGGTTATTTCGGCGCGGGTGGGGCGCGGGTGCGCTATCATGCTGTGCAGCATTTGCGTGGCGATAATCACGGGCTTGCCGCGCGCCTGACATTTCTCTATGAGCATTTTCTGGATGCCCGGTATTTCCTCAAACTCCACCTCTACGCCCAGGTCGCCCCGCGCCACCATAATGCCGTAGGCCACGTCCAGAATTTCGTCAACGTTGTCTACGCCTTGCCGGTTTTCGATTTTTGCAATGATTTTGATGTGGCTGCGGCGCTCGTCCAAGATTTTTTGCACCGCCAGCACGTCGGCTTTCGTCCGCACAAAGGAGTGGGCAATGAAGTCGATGTTGTTGTTCACCGCCCAGCCTATGTACTCCACGTCGCGGCTGCTGACCGGCGGCAGGTGTATCGCCACGCCGGGGATGTTGACGGTCTTGCGCCCCTTTACAACGCCGTCGTTCAGGACTTTGCAGAGCAGGAAGTCCGGCGTTTTGTCCACCACCTTCAGCTGCAGGTCGCCGTCGTCGATGAGCACGGCAACGCCCGGCGGCACGTCGTGCACGAAGCCGGCGTAGCTCACGTGCAGCATTTCGCGGCTCGACGGGGCGGCGGGGTTGCCCGAAATCTTCACCACGTCGCCCGCCGCCACCGCAAATCCGGATTCGTTGGACATAGCCGTGGTGCGAATTTCCGGCCCTTTGGTGTCGACCAGAATGCCGATCTTGGAGGAGACTTTGCGAACGTTTTCTACAATCTTCATCGAGCTCTCGAGCGTTTGGTGGGCGGTGTTGATGCGCACAACGTTCATGCCCGTTTCGTAGAGCTCCTGCAAAAAATCCACGCCGCACCGGTGGTCGGAGATGGTGGCAACGATTTTAGTCCTTTTCTCTAGCGCTAACTTCATCTAAATGCTTTTTTACCTTTTGGGTGCAAAAATAGCAAAAAAAACCGTACTTTTGCACGCACTTGCCGCAAGGGGTGCACTTCAACTTGTCGCTTCGTCATTGCGAACAAAGTGACGCAATCCGGATGTTTTATTCTCCGGATTGCTTCACTTCGTTCGCAATGACGGACACGCCGGAAAACGCAATGACGAATACGCGGGTTATGAAAAAACGACAAGTTGAAATGCACCCCTTTTGGTATATATCCAAAATGATTTATCTTTGCGAAGTATTTTAAGTCGAACTTTCACGTATGAAAAAAATAAAAAATTTATTTCTACTAATAGCCGAGAATCTTATCGAATTTGGTCGATTGTCTTTTGCTGGGTTCGTCATTGGTGGCGTATTATCGGATAGCCCTGATAGATGAATAATTATAATTCAAGTTTCCCACATTTTACAAATGTCAGAATGACAAATAATTATAAAAAATCCAATGTGTAAATCATTAATAATATGTGGATTAATAATGACATGTTTTAATGCTTCCAAACAAACAAGTTAGAAAAATCAGTAGTATGCGTCT
>JAIROF010000165.1 GCA_031257655.1 Prevotellaceae bacterium
ATATAGCAATATGAAAATCAATAATAACAGAATAGACGACAACAAAAGAGCAAAGAATTCATCTGTGCTTTTTAAAAAATTGATAACAATAGCTTTATGCGGAGATTTTAACTGGTATAATTAAAATCAGTACAAAGGTAGTAAATTTTTTAAAAATGCAACAGTTCAGGCCATCTCGTCTATTTTTTTTTAATTCGACGCATATACAGGCATAGGAAATTCGTGAAAAATTAATCATTTTCGGCTTTCTTTGCTGTTGGCAGTCAATTTTTTAAGAACTTTTTTTTTGCTCTCCTGGGGGGAGATTTTTTTAGTGGAGAATGGAGAATGGAGAATGGAGAGTGGAGAATGGAGAGTGGAAAATGTTTTTTAGTCATAAGTCGCGCAAGCGCAGTGGCGCAAGCCCAATCTTTAAATCTTTAAATTTTTAAATTTTTAAATCTTTAAATAGTCACTCCAATTCTTAATTCGCATTGGCTCTCTTCACCCGTCCCGCTTCAAATTGAATTTTTGGAAATAGTGTAGCCAGCGTACCGGCACTTCGTGGCGGCAGGCGCACCGGTAGTCTTCCTGCAGGCAGGCAATGTAGCGGTGCGAGCCGCCGGTCAGGGGTATCTGCAACCACCAGTAGCCGGCGATAGTGTCGTGAAGGAAGGTGATGGACTGGCCGTTTTCGCCGGTATCTACAATAATTTTTTCGATATGCGCCGTACTGTTGGGTATATGCCATTGGTGGCGTACGGCAATGCCTTCGAGCAGGTGCCACAATGTCTGCGCGGCGGTTTGCGCCGTAAGGCTTGTAGAAGTAAGAGCCGGCAGGAAATGGAATAACCGGAAAGTTTGTAATTTGGGCGAGCGGCCGCTATAGGCGGCTAACTGGCAAAGTTCTTCGGCATACAGGCCATTGGGCGACAGTTGGTGCATTTCGGGGGAGTCGGAAGCACGCAGGGCATTCAGGTCAAAGAATACATGATGCGCTTCGCGGAGCAGCGGTTCGGCTTCGGCGGGACAGTCGCGGAATGCGCCGAGCCGCAATGTTTCGTAGCCCTGTTCGTGCAGCCATTTTATATCGCCGGCGGCGGTGAGGTAAGTCTGGAAACCGATGACCGAAAAAATATCCAATTGCGGATGTTCCAACACCGGCCTGTATAATTCCACCGACCGCATGTTGGCCGCCGGCGCTACTACGGCGGCGGAGAACGGTTGTTCGTCCGGCTGGAAATGGGTATTGCCCGCAATAATCGCCACGATATTGCGTTGCCGGCAATCATTTATCCTGTCCGCCACTTCATTTTCCGCACATTCGACATGCAACACAGGCGTGGTATGCCGGTGGGCATACAGCGACAGGAGCGCCTCTACAACCGGCTTATGCGCGCCCGTCCCGATAATGGCTGCCTGCGCTTCCGGACAGTCGGTTCGCAAATGACGGCCATGAACATAATGTATGATTTGTTGGAATTGCATGATGTTAGATTTAAAGTTCAAAGTTTAAAGTTCAAAGTTTAAAGATTTGGCTTGCGCCACTAACCACTAACCATTAACCATTAACCATTTACCATTACCCATTAAGAATAGTTTCTGAGTTTAGGAATATTTGTTGTACTTTTGTGCTGGAGTATTTTATTTTTTTTTGGGTTACAATAAGGCGGCAGAATATATGAAAATATCGGATATCTTCGCGCAGAACGAGCGCACTTTTTCTTTTGAATTTTTCCCTCCGAAAGACGAAATTTCGGCGATAGATTTCGGCGTCAACGTAGGGCAGCTGATGAAGCTTTCGCCCTCGTTTGTTTCCGTCACCTACGGAGCAGGAGGCTCCACCGGCGGACGTACGTTTGCCCTGGTCGATTATCTCCAAAACAAAATTGGGCTGACGGTCATGGCGCATTACACGTGCGTGGGCGCCTCGCGCTCCAAGGTGCTCGAAGACATCCGCTACTTTAGGTCAAAAAACATTGAAAATCTTATGCTCCTCCGCGGCGACCCGCCAAAAGGCGCCGCAGACTTTGCCCCACCTCCCGACGGCTTTGCCCATGCCTCGGAGCTGATAGCGCTGGTGTCGGGAGAGTTTAACCGCCTGTTTACTATCGGAGCAGGCTGCTACCCCGAAAAGCATCCCGAGGCGGAAACGCTGGAGCAGGATATCCTCCAGCTGAAGAAAAAAACCGACGCAGGCGCCGACTTCTTGATAGCTCAGCTGTTTTTCGACAACCGGGCGTATTTCGACTTTGTAGAAAAGGTGCGTAAGGCCGGTATAGGCTGCCGGGTGATTCCCGGAATTATTCCAATCACCTCGTATGCGCAGCTGAACCGCTTCTTTAAGCTGAGCGGCGCTACCATTCCCGGCGGGCTTGCGGATAAGCTCGAAGCCGCCAAAGATAACCCCGACCGCATACTCCGAATCGGCGTAGACTATGCCATTGAGCAATGCCGGGGACTCCTCGAAGGAGGCGCCCCGGGAATACACTTCTACACCCTGAACAAATCGAGCGCTACTGTCGAAATCTTCGAAACGATACGGTAGACCGCATTTTCCTCACAAAACAACCTCAGTAGCAGAGCAAGCAGCAACATGCAACAACCTCATCACCTCATTATTAATGAAAAATTGGAGACGAGCAAACGGAAAATGAGGTAATAAAGTAATGAGGTTGGATACCTGTTCGATTATTTGCCAATTAAAGTTTACATCAATAGAGCATGGGCATCCCCAAAGATTTTCGGCCTTCAAAATTCAAAATTTCTTTGCTATCTTTGCCCCCTAAAATATTCAAATATGTCCATGCGCCCTGCGGCTCCGGCGGCATGGGCGCAAAAAAATCAGCTTTTTTACGTTGGAACATCTCCCATCTCCCATATTTCGGCAAATTTCGCGCATAGCGCAGCAGCAGGGCGTGCGCGCCTTTGTGATTGGCGGGTACGTGCGCGACTTTTTTCTCCAGCGCCCCTCAACGGATATCGACGTGGTGGTGGAGGGCAGCGGCATTGCGCTCGCGGAGGCGCTGGCAAAGGAGCTGCACACCGGCGTGAGCGTCTTCAAGAGCTTTGGCACGGCCATGCTGCGCCACGGCGAAGTGGAGGTGGAATTTGTGGGCGCCCGCAAGGAATCGTACCGCGCCAGCTCGCGCAAGCCCATCGTGGAGAACGGAACGCTCGCAGACGACCAGCTGCGCCGCGACTTTACCGTCAACGCCATGGCCTTTAGCCTCAACGCCGAGGACTACGGGGCGCTGGTCGATCCCTTTGGCGGCGTGCAGGACTTGCACGACCGCCGCCTGCGCACCCCCCTCGCCCCCGACGCCACCTACAGCGACGACCCCCTGCGCATGATGCGCGCCGTGCGCTTCGCCGCCCAGCTGGGCTTCGCTATAGACGGCAGCTCCAAGGAGGCCATACGCCGAAACCGCCGGCGAATAGCCGGAGAGGTGGTCTCCACAGAGCGCATCACCGACGAGCTGAACAAAATCATGGCCTGCACCAGGCCCTCCGCCGGATTCTTCCTGCTGGACGAGCTGGAGCTGCTGGAGCTTATCCTGCCGCACATCTACCAGCTAAAGGGCGTGGAGACCGTTGGGAAGCAGCAGCACAAGGACAACTTTCTGCACACCCTGCAGGTGCTGGACAACGTAGCCCAAAAATCGGACAACCTGTGGCTGCGCTGGGCGGCGCTGCTGCACGACGTGGCCAAGCCGCAGACCAAGCGCTACGAGCCGGGGCACGGGTGGACGTTTCACGGGCACGAATTTCTGGGCGCGAAGATGACGCCGCAAATCTTTCAGGAACTCCGGCTGCCCCTGAACGAAAAGATGAAGTACGTGCAGAAGCTCGTAGGCCTCCACCTGCGCCCCATCGTCCTTTCGCAGGAAGAGGTGACGGATTCCGCCGTGCGACGCCTCCTCTTTGATGCCGGCGACGACGTTGACGACCTGATGCTGCTCTGCGAAGCCGACATCACCTCAAAAAACGAAAATACCGTAAAGCGACACCTGCAAAACTTTGCCCTGGTGCGCCAAAAGCTCAAAGAAATTGAGGAAAAAGACCGCGTGCGGAACTTTCAGCCGCCCATATCGGGCGAGCTCATCATGAGCACCTACCACCTGCCGCCGTGCAGACAGGTGGGTATCATAAAGGAGGCCATAAAGGAGGCCATCCTCGACGGCATTATACACAACGACTACGACGAGGCCTACCGCTACATGCAGGAAAAGGCAAGGGAGCTGGGCTACGCTTAGCCATCTGCGCGCTAAAAAAACAAAGCGCAGCTTTCGACCGAGCGGAGTATATTTACGCGCAATTGCATTGGGAATTGACGGTCTTATATTATCTTTGTCTTATATTATCTTTTTTGTCGTTACAATTACTAAAAAACCATTTTATGGCAACTCCTATTAGAAGCATACCGGTATTGGAAGGCGAAGTGGCGCGCAGGTTTTTGCGGGACATCAAAAAAAACGAAAAGCTGCGCGGTACGTACAAAATTTCACAAGAGGCAAGAGAAGGCTTCAAAAGAATTGAGGCTGAATATAGAAAGCGAATTGCAGAAAAATCGGAATGAAATTTTGGGAAACACATGTGCGATTTCGGCTTAGCGAAAAAACAGAAATCGAATGGTCGCAATTTCATTGCGGCGTTATCGCCATAGAAGCCGGCAGGCAGGAAGCGGCTCGAAACAGCCTGCGTCAAGCTCCTTAACGTATTGTTTACGCGCAATTGCATTGGGAATTGACGGTCTTATATTATCTTTGTCTTATATTATCTTTTTTGTCGTTACAATTAATAAAAAACCATTTTATGGCAACTCCTATTAGAAGCATACCGGTATTGGAAGGCGAAGTGGCGCGCAGGTTTTTGCGGGACATCAAAAAAAACGAAAAGCTGCGCGGTACGCACAAAATTCCACAAGAGGCTATAGAAGGCTTCAAGCAAATTGAGGCTGAGTATAGAAAGCGAATTGCAGAAAAATCGGAATGAAATTTGGGGAAATGTATGTGCGATTTCGGCTTAGCGAAAAAACAGAAATCGAATGGTCGCAATTTCATTGCGGCGACGTGGATTTAGAGGCGTTTTTTTTAAAGGATGCCGCTAACTACGAACGGCAGCTACTCGGAAAAACGTATTGTTTTGTTCCGAAGAACAACCTTTCGACTATTGTGTGCGCCTTTACGCTATCCAACTCCAGCATTGATGCTCGGAATTTGCCCAACAGCAGGCGTAAAAAAATGATGGAGCATATTCCGCATGAAAAGTCGCTTAGCAGCTATCCTGCAACATTGATAGGGCGATTAGCGGTAAGCGAAAATTTTCAAGGGAAAGGTATTGGTTCCAATTTGTTGAATTACATTAAACTTTGGATTTTGGAACCTGAAAATAAAACAGGTTGCCGTTTCCTCACCATAGATGCTTACAATAATGAAGCGACGGGACGGTTTTACGAAGCAAACGGTTTTAAATACCTTTTTTCGTCCGAGCAGCAGGAAAAAGACTATATCGGCTTATCTGCCGAAAAAGAATTAAGAACAAGGTTGATGTATTTTGACCTAATGCTCCTGGATAATAGCTTACTTCGCACTTCCCTTACAATAAAAAGCGTGTAAATCGGCATCAACGGTTTATACGTGTTTTTATACCCCCGCATGGCCAAAAGCTGCGATTTGTTTTTTTAGCGCACAGATGGCGCAGATTTTTATGATTTACGCAGCTGAAGAACCGGAGCTCGGCGCAGCCAAATGTCTAAAATCTGTGCAAATCAATAAAAGTTTGCGCCATCTGTGCGCTGTTTTTGTTTTAGCCCGACGCAGCGTGGGCGCTACGCCGAGCGGAGCGCTTAGCCCTCCACTATCTCCATGCCGCGCAGGATGGCTTGCTCGTTCATGGGGATGAGCTTGTGGGCGCGCTCGGGGAGGGATTTTTGGAGGCCTTTCACCACGTTTTCCAGCTGCACAATGGGCTTTACCTTGAGGAATGCTCCGAGCACAATCATGTTGAAGATTTTTGCGTTGCCCATTTTTGCCGCCTCCTCGGTAGCCGCCACCCTGCATACCCTGACGTCTGCTCTGGCGGGCGGCGCGGTGATGCCGTTCGGGTCGTACAGCAGCAGGCCGCCCCGCTTTACCGCTCCCTCAAACTTGTCGAGCGACTGCTGGTTGAGGATGATGGCCGTGTCAAACTCGTGGATGATGGGCGAGCTAATGCGGTCGCGGCTCAGGATAACGGTGACGTTGGCTGTGCCGCCGCGCATTTCGGGGCCGTAGCTGGGCATCCACGTTACCTCCTGACCCTGCATAACCCCAGAGTAGGCCAGTATCTTTCCCATCGACAGCACGCCTTGCCCGCCAAAGCCGGCGATAATTATTTCTTCTTTCATTTTACAAATTCTAAATTTGATGTCCTTTCCCTGTGGTTCTCTGTGCAGCCTCCGTGCACCTCTGTGTCAGCATTGCACAGCGGCGCACAGCGGTTGCACAGAAGCGCACAGAGGGCTTACGCCGAAATCAGCACGTAATGTAGCGTAGCCAATTCCCACAGGCTGCCTTGGAAAGGGCAGAGGGAGCGCTTCGCGCCATTTTGCATTTTGCATTCTCAATTCTCAATTGTCTTTCAGGTCTCCCAGGGGGTAGAACGGCAGCATGTTTTCGGCCATCCACCGGTTGGCTTCTGTGGGGGATAGCTTCCATCCGGAGCTGCACGTTGCCACCACCTCAACGAACGACGTCCCCTTTTGGGCGTAGGCTTTTTCGACCGCCTTTTTGAGCGCGCGCTTTGCCTGCCTCACCGCGCCCGGGGTGTGGACGGCCTGTCGGGTCACGTAGGATACGCCCGGCAGCTGCGCCATCAGCTCCGACACCTTAAAGGGGTAGCCGTTGAGGTTGGCCTGGCGGCCCTGCGGCGTGGTGGCCGTTTTCATGCCCAGCAGGGTGGTGGGCGCCATTTGCCCGCCGGTCATGCCGTAGATGGCGTTGTTGATGAAGATGACGGTGATGTTTTCGCCGCGGTTGCAGGCGTGTATGATTTCGGCGGTGCCGATGGCGGCGAGGTCGCCGTCGCCCTGGTAGGCGAAGACGTGCAGGTGGGGGTTGGTGCGCTTGATGCCGGTGGCCACCGCCGGGGCGCGCCCGTGCGCGGCCTCCACCCAGTCGATGTCGAGGTAGCTGTAGAGCATCACGGCGCACCCCACCGGCGCGATGCCTACGGCCTTGTCCTGTATGCCCAGCTCTTCGATGGCTTCGGCCAGTATCTTGTGTACCGTCCCGTGGCTGCACCCGGGGCAGTAGTGCATGGGCGCGTCGGTGAGCGTTTTGCTCTTGGCGTACGCGAGGTTTTCGGGCTTTACAATTTCTTCAATGTTCATGGCTTATGTCGGTGTGCTTCGTTATTCGCAATTCGTTTTCAGCTTTTTCATGGCCTCCGCCACTTCGTTTGGCGAGTGGATGATACCGCCGTTGCGCCCAAAGTGCGCCACGGGCAGGGCGCTTTCTACGGACAGGCGCACGTCTTCCACCATTTGCCCTGCGCTCAGCTCTACGCACAGGATTCCTTTGAGCTGCCTGGCTCGCGCCGCCAGGGATTTGGCGGGGAAGGGGTAGAGGGTAATCGGGCGGAACAGGCCGGCCTTAACGCCTTCGGAGCGCAGGAGCTCCACCGCCTTTTGCCCGATGCGCGCCGATATGCCGTAGGCTACGATGAGGTATTGGGCGTCGCTGCACAGCAGCTCTTCGTAGCGCGCCTCCTTTTCCTGTATTTCGGCGTACTTGGCCTGCAGCTTTTGGTTGAACTTTTCGTGCACGGCGGGGTCGAGCTCCACCGAGGTGATGATGTTTCGGCGGCGGTTTCGCTTGCCGGTCACCGCCCAGCTGCCGACGCTTTTCTGCATCTCCTCGTCCGTTGGGCGGGGGCGCGGCGGGCGCAGCTCCACCTTCTCCATCATTTGCCCTATCACGCCGTCGGCGAGTATCATGGCCGGGTTGCGGTACGTGAAGGCCAGGTCGAAGGCCAGCGGAACGAAGTCGTACATCTCCTGCACGGACGCGGGCGCCAGCACGATGAGGTGAAAGTCGCCGTGTCCTCCCCCTTTGGTGGCCATGAAGTAGTCGGCCTGCGATGGCTGTATGGTGCCCAGGCCGGGGCCTCCGCGCGACACGTTCACCACGAGGCACGGCAGCTCCGCCCCGGCAAGGTACGACAGCCCCTCGGCCATGAGGCTCACGCCGGGGCTCGACGACGAGGTCATGGCGCGCTTGCCGGCGCTCGCCGCGCCGTACACCATGTTGATGGAGGCAATTTCGCTCTCGGCCTGCAGCACCACCATGCCGGTGGTTTCCCAGGGGCGCATATCCATCAGCGTTTCCATCACCTCCGACTGGGGCGTTATGGGGTAGCCAAAGTAGGCGTCGCAGCCGCAGCGGATGGCGGCGGCGGCAATAGCTTCGTTCCCCTTCATCAAACGTAGATCGGGCATAGCTTTTTCAGTTTTTTTCTATGGTTTCACTTGATGCAATTTTCACCTTGTAAACGGCGATTACGCTGTCGGGGCACACCAGCGCACAGCTGGCGCAGCCGGTGCAGGTGTCGGGCTGGTGCATAAAGGCGTAGCGGTAGCCTTTGCCGTTTACCTCCTGCGCAAGCGCTATCACCCCAACAGGACACGATACTACGCAGACCTCACAGCCTTTGCACTTTTCGACGTCCACTACTATTGCTCCTCTTACTTTTGCCATAATTTTTTTATTTTACAAAGTTACGCCTTTCCCCCTTCGATTGCCAACTTTTTTTCGCACGTTTTTTTTTCGGCGCGGGGAAGGGGGGTGAAGCGCCCTGCCGGGAAAAGCGCTACGGCAGGTACTCCATTAAGTCGCCGCGCCTGAAAGTTGCCGACAGTCGCCTTTTTGCTATTTTATCGTACGAGCCGGGGGCAGGGTACAGCTGGCTTAGCGCATGGATTAGCTCGGCGTTTGCCCGCTCAAAGAGGGCTTCTCTCTTGTCCTCAAAGTAAGCTTTTGCGCGGTCAAATACCCTATGCGTCAGCTCGGCAGGCGCAAGCCGTAAATCTTTTAGGAGCAGCCCGCCCAGAATCATGGCCATAAAGTAGCTGCTGTAGGGTATGTGCGGGAATTTGTTGATTAAAATAGTTTTTTTGCGCTGTGCGTCGCAAAATCGGTATATAAAAACGGCCATAAGCAGCTGCGCGGCGTTAATTTCGCCAAAAACATCGCCGTAAAACGCGCCAAACAGCTCGTTTTTCTTAAATTTTGCCTGAAATGGCTTCCTCTTCCATACGGCATAGATGGCTTCTGCGGCAACAGCGGAGGGAATGGTCTTTTCCGGAGAAGAAAAAGCGCTGTCTTTTTTCCTTTTATAGGCGTACCCCAGCTCGGCAATGGCGGACTCCAGCCGTATTTGCAAGTCGTCGGTTGACCGTAAATCGCGTAAGTCAACCGGATTTTGGCTGTTTGTCGCAATGGTTATCTCCGTAGCTAAGGCGCTGTCGGCGTCGCCCGCCAGCTCGTATAGCCGCACGAGCACGTAGGCATTGGAGTAGTCCATATACGGATTTTCGTTTACGGTATGCTGTACCACCCTGCACGTTTGCCCGCCGTTGATGATCTGCAAATCCTCAACCCGTACTTTCCAGTTCGACTCTTGCAGCTCGTTGGTGAAAAACTTGCTGCAAACCATTGTTATGCCATTGTTGTAAAAGTAAAAGTTATCCCGCCTGTCGCCCAGCAAGGTGGTTTTGATGGCAGAATTTACCCGGCTTTTATTCAGCCCCAAATAGTTTCTAATGTTTCTATCCAGCAGGCTATCTCCATGCCTGTCAAATAGCCCGGCCAGCTCTACGACGTTAATTTTGCCAAGCAGCACCCTTTTGAAGTTAAACCCTTCTTGAATGCTCCTCCCGGTTAGCTGCAACGCTTCGCTTATTCCCTTTTTTGCCTGCAAAGAGCTTACAATGCCTTCGTGGTTGTAGTGCTCAAAGCTGACCTGGCTATCCGGAAATCCTGCATTTGCAATGTGGGTATCCCCCTCCTTCGACCATTTTAAGCCGTTGCTCGCAAAGACGCATTTAATGCTTGGAATATAGCCATCGGCAATCAATGAGCGAATATCTTCGACTTTGGGCGTCAAATCTTCGTTCATTTCCAGGAGCTTGCTGGGGTCGAAAATGGCGCTGATGCTGCCGGCTACTCGCTGAATTGCGTTGGCCGGAAAGTTGACGTCCTTATTCAGGTCAAAAGCGTATTTGCCCTGAAACAGGGTAACCGGAAAGTCGTAGCCGGCTACATCTCCAATGTATATGGCGTCAACTCCCGCATCGTTGCCGCCTTCGGTAATGCAGCCAAAGGCTTCTTCCAGCTCAACGCCCAGGTAGGAGGCCACAGACAGGCAAACAAAGGCCTTTGAGAGCTTTTGTTTCTCATCCTTTTCGTCGGCAAATTTATCAGGATTATCCGCCACGATTTTCCTAATGCGTTGGTCAACAATATGCTTACTAATATCCATCTTTGGTTTTAAAATAGCTCCGACAATGCCGTTCTCTGAAATCACACGCCTTGCGCCAGCATGGCCTGCGCCACCTTCATGAAGCCGGCAATGTTGGCGCCTTTCACGTAGCTGATGTACCCGTCGGGTTGGCGGCCAAACTTGAGGCAGGCTTCGTGGATGTTGCTCATAATTTGGCGCAGCTTTTCGTCCACCTCCTCCCTTGTCCAGCTGTACTTCATGGCGTTCTGCGACATCTCCAGCCCCGACACCGACACGCCGCCCGCGTTTACGGCCTTTCCGGGGGCAAACAGCAGCCGGTGGCGCGTAAACTCGTTGATGGCTTCGGGCGTGCAGCCCATGTTGGAGACCTCCGCCACGCAGCGCGCGCCGTTGGCGATGAGCGTTGCGGCGTCGTCGCCGTTGAGCTCATTTTGGATGGCGCAGGGCAGCGCAATGTCCACCTTGAGCTCCCAGGGCTTTTTGTCGGCGATGAACGCCGAGCCGGCAAACTTTTCGGCGTAGGGCGCCACCACGTCGTTGCACGAATCGCGCAGCGCCACCATGTAGCTTATTTTTTCGGCGTTCAGCCCCTGCTCGTCGTAGATGTACCCGTCCGGCCCGGAGATGGCGACGACCTTTGCGCCCAGCTCCGTGGCCTTGAGCGCAGCCCCCCACGCCACGTTGCCAAAGCCCGAAATGGCCACCGTTTTGCCCGCAATGTCCAGGCTGTGGCGCTGTAGCATGTGCTGCACAAAGTACACCGCGCCAAACCCCGTGGCCTCCGGGCGAATGAGCGAGCCGCCCCAGCCGACGCCCTTTCCCGTAAACACGCCCGTGTTTTCGCGCGCCAGCTTCTTGTACCAGCCGTACATGAATCCAATTTCGCGCCCCGCCACGCCGATGTCGCCGGCGGGCACGTCGGTTTCGGCGCCAATGTGCCGCCACAGCTCGGTGATGTAGGCCTGGCAAAAGCGCATCACCTCGCCTTTGGACTTCCCCTTGGGGCTGAAGTCCGACCCGCCCTTGGCGCCCCCCATCGGAAGGGTGGTGAGCGCGTTCTTGAACGTTTGCTCAAATCCCAGAAACTTGAGCGTGGAGAGCGTTACCGAAGGGTGAAAGCGAATGCCGCCCTTGTAGGGGCCAAGGGCGTTGTTGAACTGCACGCGGTAGCCGGTGTTCACCTGCGGTTTGCCCCGGTCGTCGTGCCACACCACCTTAAAGGTGAAGATGCGGTCGGGCTCCACTATGCTCTCAATGATGTTGGCCTCCTCAAATTCGGGGTGAAGGTTGTACACCTCCTCCACCGATTCGAGCACCTCCCGCACCGCCTGCAAATATTCCGGCTCGTGGCCATACTTGGCGCTAAGCCTGTCCATTACCTGCTCTACTTTCATCAATTATAGTATAAACGATAGCTTAATGTAAAAAAATAAATGAGGAGCAAATATAGCCTTTTTTTATGAATTTGCCAGCTGCTATTCGTGCAGCCAATTCTTTTTTTGAGGTGCTATACAATCTTTTGTGGTGTCCATGTTTGATTGGCACAACTCATAAACAGGTGAAAATCAGCGCGGTGGAATAATTTTTTTGAGGGGGGGTGAAAAACCTCATTTACTCACTCGTGCTTATTTTTGGTGTTCGTGAGCTCACTACGCTCGGTTACACCTAATTTTCATAACAAAACAACCTTAGTAGCAATGAGTTAACTCGCCACCATCCAACCTCATTGCCTCATTTTCCGTTTGCTCGTCTCCCAATTTTCGACACTCGTCCGCAAATCTTCGTTAATAATTAGGTAATGAGGTTGTTATATATTGTTGCTCGTTTGGCTACTGAGGTTGTTTTGTTAGA
>JAIROF010000031.1 GCA_031257655.1 Prevotellaceae bacterium
TTTTAGTTTTTAGTTTTTAGTTTTTAGTTTTTAGTTTTTAGTTTTTAGTTTTTAGTTTTTAGTTTTTAGTTTTTAGTTCCCTGCACACCTCCCAGAGCACCACCCCCATGCTGACGGAAACGTTGAGCGAGTGCTTTGTACCGTGCTGGGGGATTTCGAGGCATCGGTCGCAGGCGTCCACCACTTCTTGCGCAACGCCGCGCACCTCGTTTCCGAAGATGAGGGCGCAGGGCTTTTTGCTGTCGAGGGTAAAGCGGTTGAGGGGGATGGCGGCTTCGGTTTGCTCCACCGCCACCAGCTCGTATCCTTCGGTGCGCAGCTGCTCCACCGCCTGCATGGTGGTGGGGAAGCGCCGCCAGGCGACGGCGTTTTCGGCGCCCAGCGCCGCCTTGTGGATTTCGGCGTCGGGGGGGGCGGCGCAAATGCCGCAGAGCGCAACCTCGCGAACGGCAAAGGCGTCGGCGGTGCGAAAGGCCGCGCCAATGTTGTGCCGGCTGCGGAGGTTGTCCAGCACCAGCGCAACAGGACGCTTCGCCTGCCGCCGGAACTCATCGATGCTGGCGCGCCTCAGCTCTTCGTTGAGCAGCTTGCGTGGCATGGGCGTTAGTCGTTGCTTAAGAATTGCTCCGGGCGTATGGCCACCATCTTTCCGTGCTGGTATATCCAAAAGCGACCGCGCTGCAGCTCCTCCTTTTCGTTGAGCAGGCGCACCTGCGCTACATCGGGCAGGCGCACCCTGAAGCTGCTGCTATCCTCCCCGGCAGGCGCTATGCCAACGGCGGCATACTTGCCCTCGGGGCGCAGCTCCAGCGCTATGGTGTGCCCCTGCCCGTCGGAGGGCTGCACGCCCTGCTCGGCGGAGAACTTAAAGACGGGGTAGGTTGCCTGCGATGGGGTCGGCGCTACGTCGTAGGTGTAGGTAGCCTCCTGCCTCACCGTTTTGCCTACAAAGAGCGCGAGGTGCTCGCTCTCCATCCGGTTGATTTCGTTCAGCGCCACCTTTAGCGCGTCGTTGCTCGAAAAGGCAATGTCCACATCGCCGGTAATGAGCTCGTACTTGCGCTTGCGCAGGCTGAAAATGAACTGCGCCACCTCCGAGGCGCGCTCCTCCTGCGTCTTGGCCTGCTGCGAAATGTGCACGGGCAGCTCCACTTCCACGACCTCCTCGTCCTCGTCCTCGTCTGCGGCTGCGGAATCTTCGACGGGCTTCCTGGGCGGCGATTTTGGCTTTACGTCACGAAACATCGCATCAATTGCCATCGTGGTGAATGGCTGCCATTCGGCAGCGTCAAAAGCGTCGGCATCGAACGCCGCTTCTGCGCGCCCAAAATTTTCGGGCAGCAGCATAAGCCCGTCCCTTCGCATTTTCAAAAAGCTGAGCGGCATGTTGCCGGCATGCTGCACCATGTAGAGGTGCCGCTCGTCGGCCTCAACGTAGGAGGTGAGCGCCGTGTGCTTGAGGTGGTAGCGCGTGCTGTTGGCCTTTTGTACGCCGGATATGCCCAAATACTTTTCGGCGTACGCCGCGTACGGCCCGGCGCTAAAGATGCGCCGCTCCACCGTTACCGTCAGGCGCAGCACGGTGCGCGGAAGCGCGTACACAAAGCCGCTCGAATCTACCTGCTGCACCTTATCTATATGCTGTATGCGCAGCTCCGCTTTGGGGCGCTCGTCGTCGCCGTTCTTTTTCTTCCGCTGCGCCAACGCCGGTGAGCATAGGAACGCCAACGCCAGCAGGAGGGACAAATACTTATTCATGCTCATTTTTTGCAAGGATTTTGGGGTTTTTACTATAGAATAATGTCAGAGCGCGTACAAATGCTCTATAATGTTCGTTGCCGTTATAAAGCTTTGCGCTGTTTGGGCGGCAGCGGCGTCGCCTGCCGCGCCGTGCATGTAAACGCCGAGCAAGGCGGCCTGCTCCGGCGCGTAGCCCTGCCCCAGCAGCGCCAAGATTACGCCGGTGAGCACGTCGCCGCTACCGGCGGTGGCCATGCCGGCGTTGCCCGACGAGTTGAAGCAAACGACGCCGTTGGGCAGCGCAACAGCGGTGTGGGCGCCCTTGAGCGCTACCACCACGCCTCGCTCCTTAGCCAGCTGCTGCTGCCGAAGGAGGCGCTCCTCATCGCTTCTGCTCCGCCCCACTAACCGATCAAACTCCCCAACGTGCGGCGTAATGATGGCATTTTTGGGCAGCAGGTCGAGCAGGCGTGGGTTGTCTGCAATAATGTTGAGCGCATCGGCGTCGACTACGGTACGCGCCGGCGGGGCGACCCGCAGCAGCTCCTCCAGCGCGGCGGCTACAGGGCGGCTGCGGCCTATGCCGCACCCTACGGCGAGCGCGCTGTAGCGGCTCACGTCCACGTCCCGAAGGCTCGTAAGGCAGCGCTCATCCTCGTCAACGCTAAGCACCGCCTCCGGCGCGGCAACCTGCATAACGCCTGCGCCGCACGCGGGCACGTGCGCCGTGAGCGCGCCGGCGCCGGCGTGGCAGCACGCGCGGGCGGCCAGCACGGCGGCTCCCATCATGCCCTGCGACCCGGCCACGAGCAGGCAGCGACCGTAGTCGCCCTTGTGCGAAAACTTTTTGCGCGGGCGCACCAGCTCCCGGGCGTCGGCCTGCGTGAAGTAGCGGTACGGCGACGCTACCCTGTCGATGGCGTCGGGGTGCAGCCCGATGTTGAGCACGCGCAGCTCGCCGGCAAAGTCCCCCAGCGCAGGAAGCATCATGGAGAGCTTGGGCGCGTTGAGCGTGAAGGTATGCCGGGCCTGCACCACCGCGCCGGCATCCTCCACCGCGCCGCCGTCGGACGGCATGCCCGACGGAATATCCACCGCCAGCACGCAGCTGCCGCTGCCGTTGATACGCTGCACCAGCTGCCGCTCGTAGCCCGCAAGCGGACGGCTTAGCCCCGTTCCAAACAGCGCATCCACCAGCAGGCCGTCGGCGTGGACCTCGGGCAGGCAGTCTGCGCTCACCTGCTCGCACCGCACCGCCCGATGACGCCTCACCTTTTCATAAAAAAACGCCGCCTCTGCGCACAGCTCCTCCGGCGGATAGCACAGCAGCACGCGCAGGCCGACAGCCCCGCTATCCGCCAGCGCAAGCGCCAGCGCCAGCGCCAGCGCAAGCCCGTCGGCGCCGTTCTTTCCCTTGCCGCAAGCAATGTCCACGCGCTCCCGCTGCGGAAATTGCTGCGCTATCGCACGCGCCAAAACCTCCCCTACCCGACCTACCAGCCCCTCGGGGGAAATTGGCTCGTGGGCTATGGTGTAGCTATCTACAAGCTGAATGTCAGAGGACTTAAGTATTTTCAGCATAAATTTGTTAACTTGCTCGGTGTAGTCAGCTCATTTTTTTTACCTTTGCAAAGGTAAAAAATAAATTACACCCACGCGACTTACAAATCATTTAAACCAAAAAATCTATGTTCAAGAGTCATCCCAAGGGGCTATTAGTATTAGCTCTGACCAACATGGGCGAGCGATTTGGCTACTACACCATGCTGGCAATCTTAACCCTTTACATGCAGGCAAAGTTTGGGCTTTCCTCGTCGGCAACAAGCCTTATCTACGGAACGTTTCTGGGGCTGGTCTACTTTTTGCCGCTGCTGGGCGGTTTTTTTGCCGACAAGGTGCTGGGCTACGGAAAAACTATCCTGCTGGGCGTGTTTGTTATGTTTGCCGGCTACCTGCTGCTCGCTGCGCCAAGCGAAGCCAACGCCACCGGAGAAATCATGATGTACGGCGCGCTGGCCTTAATCGCCCTGGGTACCGGATTCTTTAAGGGAAACCTGCAGGTGCTGGTGGGCAACCTCTACGAATCGAACCTCTACAAGGCAAAGCGCGATGTGGCGTTCTCCATTTTTTACATGTTCATCAACATTGGCGCCTTCTTTGCCCCAGGCGTGGCCAACAGCATCAACAACGCCTTCCTGGCAAAGGACAGCTTTACTTACGACGCCTCTATCGCCAAAAGCTACGTGGCGCTCAACGACCGGGTGGTCGACGAGGCGGCGTTTACCGCCAAAGCGTTTGCCGACGTTTCCGGTGCGCTGACGGCGGAAGACAGCGCCAAGGTGGTGAAAAAGGCTAAGCGGAGCGAGGGCGTTATGTTTCAGGCCGACAGGCAGGAGTACCTCTTCAAGCTGAAAGCCGCCGGGCTGCACCAGCTGACGATGGCGGGAAAGCTCGCCGGCAACGATGCGCTGCAAGTCTCCGCAGCCGACTACGCGCTGATCGGCAGCCGGCACCCCGGCGATGCGGCAATGGCGGCCGCCGTGAGGGACAGGATAGAGCACGCGAGCGTACCGCCAAACGTCTTTGCCGGCGCCGAGGCTTCGCAAGATTTTGCCGTCGCCTTTGGAGCCTACTACGTGGCCAACGCGCTGAGCAAGTCGTACAGCTTGGCCTTTGCCGTGGCCTGCATCAGCCTGCTGGCGTCGGTGCTGATATTTTTGATATTCAGGAAAACGTGGAAGCCCGTCGACAAAACCCACCGGCAGCAGCTCTCGGAGGCCGCAAAAACCGGAAAAAAGGACGAGCAGCTCCTTATCCTTTCGCCGGCAGAGGTCAGGGAGCGAATTATTGCGCTGTTCCTCGTGTTCTTTGTGGTGATATTCTTCTGGATGTCGTTTCACCAAAACGGGCTTTGCATGACCTACTTTGCCCGCGACTACACGCAAAGCCGCATATCGCCCCTGCTCAACATGGCGTTTTCGCTGCTGGCCATCATTCCGTTTATCGTGTTTGTGTACGGCATTTACCTCTCCACCATAGGGCTGTTTGGCGGCAAGCGCAACGCCAAGGCAGGCGTGGCGCTCATCCTGCTGGGCATTGCCGGGCTGGTGGCGGACTACTTTGTGGACGTCAAGAGCGTTGCCGGCTCGCTCAGCAGCATGGTGACCATAACGCCGCAAATTTTCCAGCAGTTCAACCCGCTGTTCATCATCCTGCTCACGCCGCTCTCCGTGGGGCTGTTCACCTACCTGGCGGGCAAATCCAAGGAGCCGTCTGCGCCCCGCAAGATTGGGTACGGAATGTTTTTGGCCGCCGTTGGGTTTATCATCCTCCTGGTAGCCTCCGTCGGGCTTCCCGCACCGGCGGACGTCAACGGCGTTTCGGACACGCTGGTGTCGCCCGCGTGGCTCATCGGGACTTACCTCGTGCTCACCCTGGCGGAGCTCTTCCTGAGCCCCATGGGCATTTCGTTTGTGTCGAAGGTGGCGCCGCCGCAGTACAAGGGCATGATGCAGGGCGGATGGTTTGCAGCAACCGCCATCGGCAACCTGCTGGTGGGCGTGCTGGGCGCATTCTGGGATAAGCTACCCCTCGTCGCCTTCTGGGGCGTGCTCATCATCTGCTGCCTGCTCTCCGCCCTGTTCATATTCTCCATCATGAAAAGGCTCGAAAGGGCGACGAACTAATGCAAAATGCAGAATGCAAAATGGGCTAATTCTTTTTTTGAGGCGCTATGAAAAATTGGTATAGCATTGGAAAGGTAACCTTATTTATACCTAATTTTTCTAACAAAACAACCTCAGTAGCAACGAGTTGGCAAACCACAATCCAACCTCATTACCTCATTTTCCGTTTGCTCGCCTCCCAATTTTCGACATCTGTCCGCAAGTATTCGTTAATAATGAGGTAATGAGGTCGTTATATATTGTTGCTCGTTTGGCTACTGAGGTTGTTTTGTTGTTAAAATTAGGTGTAACCGAGCGTAGTGAGCACCTCAAAAAAAGAATTAGCCGTTTTTTTGAAGGCATGCCCTGCTCCGGCATTTTGTAAGCATCAGGGGGGGGCAACAGGGTAAGGGCGCAATGCCCTTCGCGCTAACGGCCAATGGGCACACCGAAAAACCTCTACCTTGCGGTCGGGTAAAATGCGTCCGGCAGGTACTCTACCTCGCTTTTGTCGCCGCTCGTCACCACGGTAATGATGTCGAACTGCACGTCGCAGTCTATGCCAAACCGCTGGACGTAGGCGTTGGCCGCTGCCACCGTATGCTGCTGCTTGCGCCGGTCAACGCTCGCCTGCGGCTCTACCAGAAAGCTTGCGCGGCGCGTTTTGACCTCAACGATGTGCAGCGTTTTCCCTTTTTGCGCCACAATGTCCAGCTCCTTGTGACCCCACCGCCAGTTGGCGTCGCGAATGGCGAACCCGTGCGCCAGCAGGTAGGCTTTGGCGGCTTCCTCGCCGCGTTTCCCGAAATCAATAGTGTTCATAAGCGTTGTATGGATGGTTGCTGTGCGGCAAAGGTATGCATTTTTTCTTTTTCCATTTAATTTGATTATTGAAAATAATTGTCGTACATTTGCGCTGCAACTATTTTTAGTACAGCCATGAACAATAATATAATATTAGGCTATCAAGAGTTTACTCGTAATATGGAAAAATGGCTCGACAAGTCATCGAATGACAAAGTAAGCATTATCGTAAACCGCTCGAAGAGAGAAGATGTAATAGTCCTTCCCATAAGCGAGTATAATAGCTTGGAAAAAACGGCTTATTTGCTTAGAAGCGCTGCCAACGCCGAGCATTTATTGCGCGGCATGGAAGCTGTGCGTAGGGTAGCCGAAAATGGCGAGGAGAGTAGAGCGTGACAATTCTTCTTCAATCCTGAAAATAAGGAATAAGGCTAATCTTTTTTTGAGGCGCTATGAAAATTTTTCATAGCGCCTCAAAAAAAGGATTTACCCAAAATTCATAATCACCTGAAAATTTCGCTAACAAATGAAAACCAAGCTACAGAAAATCCTTTCGCAAAGAAAATACATTGTTTTGGCGTATATTGCCTTTGCGCTGGCGGCGGGCATCCTATCGATGCTGAGCACTAAGCGGAAGCAGGAACGGAATGAAACGCAATACACGAGGTACAACAACTACCTCATTTTTAAATCATCCTTTTACCACCTCAAAGAGGGCAAAGACTTATACGTGCTGCATCCGGAGGAGCATTTTGATTTGTACAAGTACACGCCAACGTTTGCCGCATTTTTCGGGGCGCTGGCCGTAGCGCCCGACTGGCTGGGCCTCAACGCATGGAACTTGCTCAACGCCCTGCTGTTTTTGCTGGCCATCTACTACCTGCCCTTTTTCAGCAGCTACAAGAAAGGCCTAATCCTCGCTATTTGCCTGATTGAGCTAATGACCTCCATGCAGAATGAGCAGTCTAACGGCTTGATGGCAGGCTTGATAATCTTGGCGGTCGGCTTGCTGGAAAAGAATAAATATCTGTGGGCAACGCTCTGCGTGGTATTTTCCATATACATAAAGCTGTTTGGCGTCATCGGGTTGGCGCTGTTTCTGCTCTACCCCAAGAAGCTGAAGCTGGCGCTCTACTCGCTGGGCTGGACGGTTGCCCTGTTTGCCGTTCCGCTGATTTTTGTAAGCGCACAGCAGTACATCAGCCTGCTGCAAAGCTATGCCGGCTTGCTTTCGCACGACCACGCTGCATCCTACGGATACTCTGTCATGGGGTGGCTAAACTCATGGTTTGGGTACGCCGGCAGCAAAAATGTGGTGGTGCTGGTTGGCGCAGCGGCATTTATGGCGCCATTCCTCAAAGTAAGAAGCTACGCGAGCGAAACGTTTCGTATTTTGATGCTCGCGTCGGCGCTGCTATGGATGGTTGTGTTTAACCACAAGGCAGAATCGCCAACGTTCATCATCGCTATTGCCGGAGTAGCGGTGTGGTTTGTGCGCAGCGAAAAAAATATCGTAAACATAGCCCTGTTTACCTGCGCTTTTATTTTCACGTCGCTATCGCCCACCGATATTTTCCCCCGATCGGTACGGGAAGAGCTGGTGAACCCGTACTGCCTGAAAGCCGTGCCGTGTATTTTTATTTGGGGAAAAATCATGTACGAGCTGCTTACCTGTAGAGCAGGCTTAAGGAAAATATAAGCGGGCGCCCCCTTCGCCCCCTAACACCAAAAATCCCATCTTCCCTCTATGGACATACAATCGCTACCGTCGCGGCTGCTGGAGAATGCAGTGCAGGAAATGTCGTCGCTACCGGGCGTAGGCCGCAAAACCGCGCTGCGGCTCGTGCTGCACCTGCTCAAGCAGCCCCGCGAGCAGGTGGAGCGGTTTGGCGCCTCGCTTATCACGCTGCGCAACGAGGTAAAGAAGTGCCGCGTGTGCAGCAACATTTCGGATAGCGACACGTGCAGCGTATGCGCCAACCCGCGCCGCGACCACAGCACCATTTGCGTGGTGGAGAGCATTAAGGATGTGATGTCTATCGAGGGCACGGGGCAGTACGGCGGCGTGTACCACGTGCTGGGCGGCATCATTTCGCCCATCGACGGCGTTGGCCCCTCCGACCTCACGTTTGGCGAGCTGACGGCGCGCGTGGCGGCGGGCGGCGTAAAGGAGGTCATCGTGGCGCTCAGCACCACCATGGAGGGCGAAACAACCGCCTACTACCTCTACAAAAAGCTGCACGAATACCCCGTGCAAATCTCCGCGCTGGCGCGTGGCGTGGGGTTTGGCGACGAGCTGGAGTACGCAGACGAAATCACCCTGGGGCGATCCATTAAAAATCGAACCCCCTTTGAAAATATTTTTGGCAGCAGGCCGTGAGGATGTTAACAAAAAAGCGATATAACCCGAATCGGCTGAGGTTTTTGTGCAACTTTTTCGGCCGGCGGAGTAAGCCTCCGTTAAATAATTTTCTACCCCTTAAAATCGTTCATTCTTCTTAGCTGTGATTAGCTGCTCATGTGGGCATTAATGCCGACTTTTGTGCTCCTTTATTGCGAATAGCAGCGGCGCCGATTGACCACAGGGAAAGCGGAATCACACGTCGGCTACCGTTGCCGAATTGTCTAACTACTGTAATTTATTTAGGTGTTACCATCAAACCACAAAATCTTATGAGCACAAACGTAAACATAAAGGAGCTGAACGAAAAAATCCAAAAGGAGAGCAGCTTTGTTGACATCCTGAACATGGAAATGTCGAAGGTAATCGTAGGGCAAAAGCACCTTACCGAAAGCCTGCTGATAGGCTTGCTAAGCAACGGGCACGTGCTGCTCGAAGGGGTGCCGGGCTTGGCAAAAACGCTGGCCATTAACACGCTGGCCTGCGCCATTGAGGCCAAGTTTAGCCGCATTCAGTTCACCCCCGACCTCCTCCCCGCCGACCTGCTGGGTACGCTCATCTACAGCCAAAAAAAGGAGGAGTTTATGGTGAAGCAAGGCCCCATCTTTGCCAACTTCATCCTGGCCGACGAAATCAACCGCTCGCCGGCAAAGGTGCAGAGCGCCCTGCTCGAGGCCATGCAGGAGCGGCAGGTTACGCTGGGCGACCAAACCTACAAGCTGCCCGAGCCATTCCTCGTGATGGCTACCCAAAACCCGCTGGAGCAGGAGGGCACCTACCCGCTGCCCGAAGCGCAGGTGGACAGGTTCCTGCTAAAGGTGGTCATCTCATACCCCAAAAAGGAGGAGGAAAAGCTCATCATCCGCCAAAACGTAACCGGCGAATTTCCCAAGCCCTCGCGCGTGCTCAAGCCCGACGACATTGTAAAGGCGCGGCAGGTGGTGCGCGAAGTGTACATGGACGAAAAAATTGAGCGCTACATCGTGGACATCGTTTACGCCACGCGCACCCCAGAAGACTACAAGCTGGGCAACCTCAAAGGCCTCATCAGCTACGGCGGCTCCCCCCGCGCCAGCATCAGCCTCTCGCTGGCGGCAAAGGCCTACGCCTTCATCAAGCGGCGCGGCTACGTAATCCCGGAAGACGTCCGCGCCGTGAGCTACGACGTGCTGCGACACCGAATAGGGCTTACCTACGAGGCGGAAGCCGAAAACGTCTCCGGTGAGGATATTATAACCCAAGTGCTCAACGCCGTAGAAGTACCGTAGAGAATTAGGAATTAAGAATTAGGAATTAGGAATGGGATGTGGATGAGTCTACAAATCAGCAGCTGGCAAACATGTTTTCGACAGAATTTCCTATTTTTAAGCATGTAAAATCAGATGCGAAGCATCAGCGAGTAGTATTGCTGACGCAGAAATTCTTATCTGCGCAATCTGTGTAATCTGTGGATAATTTATATCCACTGCTAAACATCAGCAAAGTTCAGGGGTTGAGGGGTTGAGGGGTTGAGCAGCGCGAAGCGCAATTCAAAATTTAAAATTCAGCATGGCACATAGGACAAACACAACAGAGCTGCTAAAAAAGGTGCGGAAGATTGAGATTAAGTCTCGCGGCCTGTCGCGGCAGATATTCGCGGGCGAATACCACAGCGCCTTTAAGGGTCGCGGCATGGCGTTCAGCGAGGTGCGCGAGTACCAGTACGGCGACGAAATCCGCAACATCGACTGGAACGTTACCGCGCGACACGGGTCGCCGTTCGTAAAGGTGTTTGAGGAGGAGCGCGAGCTCACCGTCATGCTGCTGGTGGACGTGAGCGGATCGCGCCTGTTTGGCACCACCGACCGGCTCAAAAAAGACCTGATTACCGAAATCTCCGCCGTGCTTTCCTTTTCGGCGGGGATGAACAACGACAAGGTGGGCGTTATCTTCTTTAGCGACAAAATCGAAAAGTTTATCCCGCCCAAAAAGGGGCGCTCGCACACGCTGCGCATCATCCGCGAGCTGCTGGAGCTCCAGCCGCAGAGCCGACAAACCGACATCGCCGAAGCCCTGCGGTTCCTGACCAACGCCATCAAAAAGCGCTGCTCGGCTTTTGTGCTCAGCGACATGATGGACTTTTCGCCGCAAGGCGCGGTGCGCTGCGAAAGCGCCATGAAGATTGCCGCCAACAAGCACGACATTGGCGTTATCCGCACCTACGACCACCGGGAGGTTAGCCTGCCCAACGTGGGCATTGTAGAGCTGCTGGACGCCGAAACCAACCAAAAAACATGGGTCGATACGGCCTCAAAAGCCGTGCGAAGCCAGTACGAAAGCTGGTGGAAAAATACCGAGCAGGCCATCCTCCAAACGCTCTCCAAGTGCAAGGTGGACAACGTGAGCATCAGCACCGGCGAAGACTACGTGCGACCGCTGATTTCGCTCTTCAAAAAACGATGAAACAGGAAACAGGAATTACGAATTAGGAATTACGAATTAGGAATTAGTCACCCATTAAGCAAAGCTAAATGCAAAATGGCATATAGCTAAAAATGAGCAAATTGCATTTTAGTTATATGAAAGGAATTACGGATTGGCGTGTAGGGGCGGGGTTTGCCCGCCCAATTACGAATTACAAATCACAATTTACGAATTTACGAATACATTAACCAATGCTATTTACACGTAAAACCATAGCGCTGCTGCTGCTTGCAGCCTTAACCGCTGCGAAGTTCGCGTCGGCGCAGGATGATATTCTCATTAAGCTGAGCCTCGACAAGGATAGCATTCTGGTGGGCGATCAGGTGGATATGACGCTACAGGTGTCGTACAGCAAGTCTATCCTGTTCTCCTTCCCCGCGCTGGGCGATACGCTTATGCCGGGCGTCGAAATTGTAAAAACATCGGCGATAGATACGCTGCGCGACAAGAAAAAGGAGGACAGGGTGAGCGTGCAGCGTAAGTACACGCTCACCTCCTTCGACGGGGGCGTTATTTACACGCTGCCCAAAATCATGCTCACCCTCAACCGGGGCGTGGCGGTAGATACGTTTGCCTCCAACGAGCTTACGCTAAAGGTGGCGCTGCCCCCCATGGACAGCACGTTTACCCCCCACGACGTTAAGCCGCCGGTGCAGTACCCCATTACGATTGCAGAGGCGGCGCCATACATCGGCGGAGGCCTGTTGCTGCTTGCCCTCATCGCATTTGCCGTGTACTACATCAGCCGCCGGAGCGCAAACCGACCCCTCTTCTTTAAGCCAAAGCCAAAGGAGCCGGCGCACATCGTCGCCCTCAGAGCGCTGGACAAGCTCAAGAGCGAACAGCTCTGGCAGCAGGGGCGCGTGAAAGAGTTCCACACCAGAATATCCGAAATTATTCGAATCTACATTGAGGACAGGTACAGCATTCAGGCTATGGAGGAAACCTCGGAGGAGATTTTGAGAGACTTGGAGCAGAACAACCTCTGCC
>JAIROF010000078.1 GCA_031257655.1 Prevotellaceae bacterium
ATAAAAATTCTCCTTGTGAAAACCTTGTGTTCTTTGTGTCTTCGTGGTATTTTTCCAACCACAAAGGAACAAAGTTCACAAAGATTTCACAAAGTGTGTTTTTGTAGTTGTTTTTTTTAACAGAAAGGTCACAAAGGGTACCTGAGTAGCTACATTCCTTTTTTTTACCGTGCGCCGGAAAATGCTGCGTGTTTCCTTCAAAAATCTGCTTAATGGAGGTTAGCGCCGGACTTTTTACGCTGGCGTCAGCGCAAAATATACCATGTTTGTGGTATTTTTTGGGAGGCTAAAATGCCCTACTTTTGCGGCGCTACTTACTTACAAAATCACACAACATGGCCACAACCGCAGCAAGCACGAGCGCCAGCGCCAGCACGAGCGCGAGCATTAGCATCAGCAACCTGAACGTTCGCGTCGGCAGCAACCACATTTTGAAGGACGTCAACCTGCATATCCCGGATCGTAAGATTACGTGCATCATCGGGCCGTCGGGCTGCGGGAAGTCCACGCTCCTTAAGGCCATCAACCGGCTGGCCGACCACATCGAAAAGGTGAAGGTGGACGGGCAAATTATTGTGGACGGCGAAGATATTTACGGCAAGCGCGTCGAAATTACCCACGTTCGCAAGAAGCTGGGGCTGCTTTCGCAGCGCCCCACGCCGCTGCCGATGTCCATCTACGACAACATCACGTTCGGCTGCAAGATTCACGGCATACGTGGCAAAAAGCGGCTGGCGCAGATCGTCGAAAAAAACCTCCGGTCGGCGGGGCTTTGGGACGAGGTGAAAGACCGCCTGCACGCCCCGGCGTCGCACCTCTCCATAGGGCAGCAGCAGCGCCTGTGCCTCGCGCGCGGCCTGGCGATAGAGCCGCAGTTCATCCTCGGCGACGAGGCTACGTCGGCCTTAGACCCCATCTCAAGCCGCCACATCGAAGACCTCTTTCTCCGCCTAAAGGAGCGCTACGGCATCATCTTAGTTACGCACACCCTGCGGCAGGCGCTGCGAATTGCCGATTACGTGGTCTTCATCTACCTGGGCGAGGTCATTGAAACCGGCGCAGCCAACGACTTCTTCAACAACCCCCGCCACGAGCTGACAAAGCAGTACCTGTCGGGGGTGTTTAGCTGAGGGAGTTAGTAGTTAGTAGTTAGTAGTGAGTAGTGAGTAGTAAGTAGTGAGTAGTAAGTAGTTAGGCAGGGTAGTTGGGGTAGTGCCATAAATTGTGGGGAGCGAAAAACCTAATTTACTCACTCGTGCTTATTTTTGGTGTTCGTGAGCTCGCTGCGCTCGGTTGATTTGATTCATGTTACGCAGCAAAAGCGCCTCAGCGACGAAACAGCGGCGAAATGGCGCTGTAGAGACGCACGCCGTGCGTCTCAGCGACAAATTGGCGCCGACGCGCAATGCACAGCGAGACGCACGCCGTGCGTCTCTACAGGGCTATGCATCGCACCACACGCCTCCAAAAAAGTTGAAAGTTGAAAGTTGAAAGTTGAAAATTTACAGCTTACCTAAAACATTAACTGCGAAAGCAGGAACGATTCCTGCCCCTACTAACTACTAACCACTAACCACTAACCACTAACCACTGATTACTCATTACTGACTACTAACTACTAACTACTAACTACTAACTACTAAATACTAACTAAACCAAAATGACCACTTACAAATTACCGGATACCTTAGGCGAGGATATTGATAAGCTGGGCGATTTAGTTCGGGCGTACCGGCAGGGCACGGTGGAGGCCGTGCAGTTTAAGGCGTTTCGAGTTCCGATGGGCATTTACGAGCAGCGGAAGAGCGAGGTGTACATGGCGCGCATCCGGGCAACGGGCGGCGTTGTGTCGCCCTCGCAGCTGCTGCAAATCGTGGCTATTGCCCAGCGGCACGGCTCCGATTTGCTGCACTTCACCACCCGTCAGGAGGTGCAGCTGCAGAACCTGCGCTTGGAGGAGGTGGAGCCTGTTCTCCGCGAGCTGCAGGCCATCGGCTTGAGCACTAAGGGCGGCGGGGGAAATACGGTGCGAAACATCCTTGTGTCGGCCAGCAGCGGCATTGCCGACGACGAAACGTTCGACGCCACGCCGCACGCCATGGCGCTCACAACGCGCCTCATCGCCGAGCCGGACTCCTACCTGCTCCCCCGCAAAATGAAAATCGCCTTCTCCTCCAACGGCCGCGAGGTGGACTACGCCACCATCAACGACTTGGGCTTCGTTGCCCAGCTGCGGGACGGGGAGCGGGGCTTCCGCGTGTACGCGGGCGGCGGCGGCGGCTCCAAGCCAACGGTGGGATGGCTGCTGTTCGACTTCATTCCCGAAGGCGAAATCTTTGCGGTGGCGGAGGCGCTGAAAAAAATGTTTTCGGAGCACGGAAACCGGAAGAACAAGCATAAGGCGCGCATTCGCTACATCTTCTACCGGCTGGGGGAGGCGGAGGCGCTCCGGCTGATACGGGAGTACTACGAGGCGGCAAGGCAAACAGCGCCGCCGTTCGTCGCCCAAGCGCCGCCGGACGAGCGGGCTGCGCCGGCGTATGCCGCGCCCGACAGCGCCGCGCCCGACAGCGCCCCCCCGGACGCCGGCTACGAGCGCTGGAAAAAGCGCTACGTGGCCGCCCAGCGGCAGCCCGGGTGTAGCAGCATTCTCGTCCCGTTTGTGCTCGGCAACCTCCCGCTGGGCGACCCCGTACGGGTGGCGGCGCTGCAACGCCTGCTCCGCTTTGCGGAGCGCTTTGGCAGCGATACGCTTCGCCTCACCACCACGCAGAACGCTCAGCTTCGCCACATCCCCTCGGCGGCGCTGCCGGAGCTCTACCGCATCGTTGGCGCGCTGACGCCCGACGTGCACGCCCCGCTGCTGGCCAACAACATCGTTGCCTGCACGGGCGCCGACACCTGCCGGCTGGGCATTGCCCTCTCCAAAGGGCTTGCAACGGCCATCCGCCGCGCGCTGCTGCACAGCGCCCTCGATCTGGACGCGCTGTCGGGTGCGCGCATCCACATCTCCGGCTGCCCCAACTCGTGCGGGCAGCAGCGCTGGGCAGACATCGGCTTTTCGGGCAAAATCCTGCACAACGACCGCATCTACCCGGGCTACCAGGTTTACCTTGCCGCCAGCCGCGCCGCATCGCCGCGGCTCGCCGCGCCGGTGGGAAGCCTGTGCGCCCGCAGCGTGCCGAATTTTGTGGTGCGCCTGCTGGCCGCCTGGCAAGCGGCGCAGCCGCGCTACCCCAGCCTGACAAGCTACCTCGAAAAAGAGGGCAAGGCCGAGGCCGAAAAGCTCCTGGCGGAGTACAGCGCAGTGCCCTCCTTTGAGGAGGACAAAAACTACTACTTCGACTGGGGCGCCGAAACGGTGTTCAGCATCGTGGAGCGGGGAACGGCGGAGTGCTCCGCCGGCCTGTTCGACATGATTGAGCTGGACTTGAGCAGCGTCAACACCTGCCGTCGGGCGCTCGACGCGCTCAATGCGGCAGGCAGCACGGCAGGCGAGGCGGCAGGCGATGCGGCAAGCGTCAGCGCGCTGCTGTACGAAATGCTCTACGCCTCCTCCCGGATGCTGCTCGTAACGCGCGGCGCCGAGCCAAAGACGGAGGCGGATACGTTCCGCCTGTTTGCGGGCAGCTTCATCGACGTTGGGCTGGTGGAGGAGCGCTTCCGCCCGCTGGTGGAGCTGGCGCAAAGAGGAAAAGCGCAGGACTTCACCGCCCACCGGGAGGCGGTCTACGCCCTTGCGGAGGCGGTGGCCGAGCTGTACCGGAACATGGACGATTCGCTACAGTTCAAGAGCGTGCCGCCGCCGCAGGCCGCGCCAAAAGAGCCTCCGCGCAGCGCCGCCGGGCGAAAGTTCAAAGACCTGCGCGGCGTGGCCTGCCCCATGAACTTTGTGCAGACAAAAATACAGCTCTCCGCCATGAAGCCCGGCGACGAGCTGGAAATCCTTTTGGACGACGGGCAGCCCATCGCCAACGTGCCCGGATCGGTGCGGGGCGAGGGGCACGCCATTCTGGAGCAGGTGCAGCGCGGCGACCACTGGAAGCTGGTGATAAAAAAGCGGTGAGCAAAAAAATACCATGTTTGTGGTATTTCACGGCAAAAAATAAGCCCCTACCTTTGCACCCGTAAAATTAAGTTTGCTAATCTAAAAAAAAACATGAAATCATGAAAAAAGCAGCAAAAAAAGCAGCACTACATGGCGCACTGGCGGTTTCGTTCGGGCTGCTGAGCGCAGGAAGCCTTTCGGCGCAAGACATCCAAATTGAGGGCACGAAGTTTGTGCACCCCATTGTCGAAAAATGGATTGTAGAGTACAAAAAGGAAAATCCCAACACGCGGATTAGCCTCCAAACGGGTCGGGAAGCGGAGGGCTACGCCGGGGTGCACGTTGTATTCGGCGCAGCAGCCTCGGGCGAAAACGCCGACAGCAAGGTCATTTACGTAGGCCGCTACGCCCTGCTGCCGGTGAGCAACCCCCAGAACCCCCTGCTGGAGAGCGCCGGAAAAGGGCTCAAGAAGAAAGACGTGGTCAACCTCGTCTTTGAAAAAGACATCTTGGACGAAGATTTCGATGCGGATGAGAAGCCCAAGTATGCGGCCACGGTCTACACCCGCGAAAGCAAGGCCCCAACGGCGATAGCCTTAGCGGGCTACTTCAACCGGTCGCCCGAAAAAATTAGGGGGAAAAAGGTCTTTGGCGACGAAATCTACCTGCTCAACGCCATCCGGAAGGATAAAACCGGCGTCACGTTCAACACGCTCAACTACGTGTACGACCTGCAGTCGCGGCAGCTCAAATCCGAAATCAGCCTTTTGCCGCTTTCCCTAAAGTCCAAGCAGCGGGAGGCGCTGGAATCGCGCGACGTCGACAAGGTCATTTCGCTGCTGGAGGAGGCCAAAATCGAAACCATTCCGGTGGAAAACTTTGGGCTGCAAATTCCGGCAAAGTACGCAAACAGCAAAGAGGTGGCGCACTTCATCCGCTGGGTCTTGAGCCACGGGCAAAAGTTCAACCACGAATACGGCTTCCTGAACTTGGACGACAAAACCGCCTCCTCGCAGCAAACGCAGGTGGAAAAGCTGCTGGCTCAGAGCGGCGACAAAGATGGCGTGCAGCTGGCAGCAAATCGAATTGAGAATTGAGAATTGAGAATTGAGAGTGGAGAATTGAGAGTGGAATGCGGACAGCCATTTTAGACCTCACCCCGCCACTCTCTCCAAAGGAGCGTGGGGTTTTACCCCACGCTGTGGTGACAGGTCGCCCCTTCAGGGCTTGGAAATACGGAGCAACCGCGCAGAGAGTAACTATCCGGACAGTCCCGCAGATAAGGTCATTTGACACTCTGCGAGCGTCAAAATGACCACATCTCGCTTGTTCCATTTGGCACTGTTCCAGACATTTACAAAATTTTGCAATGGCAAAATTTTGTAAATTTGTCAAATGGCACAAGCTGCGGGACGGTGCACACGACGATAGCAAAGAAAATTTGTGTGGACTGCGAATAAAATCGCTGATTTTTATTGATTTATAAAAACTTATAATTCGTGTAAATTAGTGCAATTCGTGGACAAAAAAATCGTGCCATTCGTGGACAAAAAATTCGTGGACAAAAAAATCGTGCGATTACCAATTCGAAGACAAAAAAAATTCGTGGCTATGAAAAAGACAAGCTTACTTTTATCAATTGGCGTTTTGCTGTTGGCGTCCTGCTCGAGCGCTCCGAAGAAGAGGCACCTCGTCGGCGAAGCCGCAGGCGGCTTGAGCGGCGAAGTTCAGATTTCGGGCGCTTTTGCCCTCTACCCCATGGCGGTGCGGTGGGTGGAGGAGTTTAGGAAGCTGCACCCCAACGTGCGGTTCGACGTTTCGGGTGGCGGCGCCGGCAAGGGCATGACCGATGTGCTGGCGGGCGTGGTGGACATTGGGATGGTTTCCCGCGAGCTCTACCCCGAGGAGGTGGCAAAAGGTGCGCTGGGCTTTGCCGCCGTAAAAGACGCCGTGGTGCCAACCGTCAACGCTACGAATCCCGATTTGGAGCTTCTGCAGAAGGTTGGCCTCAAGCGGGAAGTCGCCCGGCAGCTGTGGGACGAGCAGTTCAAAACCTGGGGGGAGGCGCTGGGCACCGGCAGCCGAACGCCGGTGCACGTCTTTACCCGCTCCGACGCCTGCGGAGCCGCCGAAACGTTTGCCGCGTGGCTGGGCGTGAAGCAGGAGAACCTGAAGGCAACCGCCGTCTTTGGCGACCCCGGGCTGGCCGACGCCGTCAGGAAAGACCGCGTGGGCATTGGCTACAACAACATCTCCTACGCCTACGACCAGAGCTCCAAGCGACCCTTCGAGGGGCTTGCCGTCATTCCGCTGGACGTGAACGGCAACGGGCAGGTGGACGCGGAGGAGAACTTTTACGCCACGTCGGAAACCCTCATCGCCGCCATCAACGAGGGCAAGTACCCGTCGCCGCCCGCCCGCGACCTCTACCTTGTCACCAACGGCAGGCCAACCAAGCCCGAAGTCGCCGCCTTTCTCCGCTACGTGCTCGCCGAAGGTCAGCAGTACGCAGGCGAAACCGGCTACATTGGGCTGAGCAAAGAAAAGCTGGAGCGCGAACTTAGCAAAGTTGAGCCTTGAGAGTATTCAAAGACAAGCTCGCCAAGCGGCTGATGCAGGCCCTCACCCTCCTTTCGCTGCTCATTCTGGCGCTCATGGGGGCGGGGCTGTACTATAAGTCGTCCGCCATCATTCGGGCTAATTCGGTGTGGGAGCTGCTGTCCACCTCCGAGTGGAGCCCGCTGGCGGGGAAGTTTGGCTTCCTCACGTTCATCCTCGGCTCAATCTACGTCACCGCGCTCGCCATCCTCATTGCGCTGCCGGTGTCCCTGCTGACGGCCCTGTACCTCACGGAGAAGGCAAAATCGTGGGTCAGGCGGGTAGTATTTCCCGTGCTGGATATTTTGGCAGGCATTCCGTCGGTCGTTTATGGGGTTTGGGGGGTTTTGATCATCGTCCCCTTTATCGCCGATGTGCTGGGGCCGCACTTTGTGGACTACGCGAGCGGCTACAGCGTTTTGGCGGGCGGCGTTGTCCTCAGCGTGATGATCATGCCGCTGCTGGTGAGCTTGTTTGTGGAGATATTCTCCACCGTTCCGCGCGAGTTTAAGGAGGCCTCCTTTTCGCTGGGGGCCACGCGCTGGCAAACGTCGCGCAGGGTTGTTGTGCGCAAGGCCACGCCGGGGATTATTGCCGCCGTAGCGCTGGCCATCTCCAAGGCGTTTGGCGAAACGCTGGCGGTGCTCATGGTCTGCGGCAACATGGTGCGGCAGCCCAAGTCGCTTTTTGACAGCTGCTACCCGCTGCCCGCCCTCATCGCCAACAACTACGGGGAAATGCTTTCGCTCCCCATGTACGAATCGGCGCTGATGTTCGCTGCCCTCGTGCTGTTTGCCATTATCCTAATCTTTAACGCCGTATCGCGCATTGTCCTCCAGCGGGTGGAAAAAAACTTTAAGCTGTAGCTAATGGTTAACGGTTAATGGTTAATGGGCTACCGCCGGAAATATACTCGTCGGCGCGGGCTTGCGGCTTTCATATTCCTAATTCAACCTTAATTCAAGTTTCGCAAGCTGTCTATCTTGCTGATTTACTCAATAGACCTCACCCCCGGCCCCTCTCCAAAGGAGAGGGGTGGCTTGCGCCGAAAGTTCGAGGCTCTGCTCCCCTCTCCTTTGGAGGCTGTGTGAAAAATATTTTTATGATACAGATGACGCGATCGTACATATTTTTGCAGATAAATACAAATACATACTTCGGCGCTATGTATTTACAAGCGCTGAAGGGGCGATCAGACACTATAGCGCGGGGTAAAACCCCACGTGGACGGCGGCGTG
>JAIROF010000147.1 GCA_031257655.1 Prevotellaceae bacterium
GCAAAATAATGTCGGGAGTACAATAATGTCGATGTCTTATGTGTGATAATCAGATTATTGTATTATTTAATGCCGAAAATCGCGACAGTCCAGTCTGTGCCAAGTCAGGAGTTCTGAAATTAGGTTTTTCGCCCCTTTTCGCCCCCACAATTTATGACACAATTAATCATCCCAATCATTCAAATCAAAAAAATCACAGCTCAGACAATAAAAAAATTAGCCCCGCCAACCGCATTTTGTTTTTTTAACGGCGACTTAAACGCCTAATCCTAAAATAGAAAACTTAAACCGATGGGCATGAACATTTGAATGTCAAAAAAAAATATTTGTAAGCTGCTTGTATGTAAGGTTGGAATTTCTAACTTTGGGGCGCGAGAGGCTGCAAGTAGCTACTTGTGTAAATTTCTTCTCGCTTTGACTATTTTATTTTTCCATGCAAAATTTTTACTGTTTAATTTTTAAATCTGTGCTAAAATGAAAAAAACGCTTTTACTCCTCTTTATAAGCGCTGTATGCAGCAGCGCTTATAGCCAAACCCCTGTCCCCTCGTGGGCAAAAGAAACCAAAGAACAAAAAGAAAAAAGGCTGGAGTGGTGGACTAACGACCGCTTCGGAATGTTTATCCACTGGGGGATTTACGCTTTGCCGGCGCGACACGAGTGGATTAAGCACAACGAAAGAATCTCGAACGAAAGCTACCAGCGGTATTTTGACAACTTTAACCCGGATTTGTACAACCCAAAAGACTGGGCAAAAAAAGCAAAAGATGCCGGCATGAAGTACGTTGTGCTCACCACCAAGCACCATGACGGTTTTTGCCTCTGGGATTCAAAGTTCACGGACTACAAGGTGACCAATACGCCTTACGGAAAAGATTTGGTTAAGCCTTTGGTGGATGCTTTCAGAGCCGAAGGGCTGCGAATAGGTTTCTACTATTCGCTGATAGACTGGCATCACCCGCATTTTACCTACGATGACCTGCATCCCAACAGGCCGAATGACGCTGCGGAGCGGGCTGCCGCAAACAAAAAAAGGGACATGAATATCTACCGTAAGTACATGAAAGACCAGCTGACGGAAATTCTGAGCAGCTACGGGCAAATAGACGAGCTCTTCTTAGATTTTTCCTATCCCGGCGAAACCGGTAAGGGGCACAAAGACTGGGATTCGGAAGGCCTGATAAAGCTAATCCGCTCGCTACAGCCGCAGATAATTATAGACGATCGCGCCGACCTGAAGCAAACCCAATGGGGCTGGGATTATGTTACGCCCGAGCAAAATATGCCGAAAGAGTGGCCTTCGGAAAATGGCGTGAAGCTCCCCTGGGAAACCTGCCAAACATTTTCCGGATCGTGGGGATACTACCGCGACGAATATTCCTGGAAGAGCGTACATCAGCTGGTTGCAATGCTCGTAGAGGTCGTCAGCAAGGGCGGAAACCTCCTCCTCAACGTAGGCCCTACCGCCAGAGGCACTTTCGACGACAGAGCAAGCGAAAGGCTCGACGGAATTGCGCAGTGGATGAAGCTGCACAGCAGGGCTATTTACGGCTGCACGCAGGCGCCAAAAGAGTATAAAGTGCCCAACAACTGCTTCTTAACCTACAACCCCACCGCCAAGCGCTTATACGTGCACGTGCTCGAATGGCCTTTCCTTTCGCTATACTTGCCGGAGTACGAAGGCAAAATCAAATACGCTCAGCTGCTGAACGACGCCTCCGAAATCAGGTACTCCACCCAGGATGGCAATGTGGTGCTGTCGCTTCCTGTTGCACGGCCTAACGTGGAAATTCCGGTTATTGAGCTGGTGCTCGAATAGAGGGAGGAGCTCCGGTGCGCGCATTTGGGGCTGTGCGCCGTAAAAAAATCTAACCCCGCAAATCCCGGGCAAATACCCCCAAAACAGCGCCAGCCGACGCCGGGTTGGTAGCGCCCGTACAAAAAACGCTGTAGCGATGCGCACCGCGCATCGCTACAGCGTTTGCTTTGTCCTTCCAGCGCATTTGGGAAGCCTATAGAAGCCCCCAAAAACGCTGCCTTACGCTCCGGCGGACGTTTCGGCAACCTCCGCTTTTGCCCCGTCTGCAAGCCTTGTTTTTTGGGTTTTGGGAGGCTCCCTTAAAAAATCGGCGCTGCCTACACCGCGATATCTGCTTTTATCCCCGGGTAGGGGTCGTAGTGCTTGAGCACAAAATCGTCGTACTCAAAGCCGAAGATGGAGCGTACGGCGGGGTTAAGCTCCATGGAGGGCAGCGCCAGCGGCTCGCGATCCAGCTGCGTTTTGACCTGCTCCAAGTGGTTGAGGTAGATGTGGGCGTCGCCCAGCGTGTGTATCAATTCGCCGGGTTGCAGGCTGCACACCTGCGCCAGCATCATGGTAAAAAGGGCGTAGGAGGCAATGTTGAAGGGTAGCCCCAGGAAGGTGTCGGCGCTGCGCTGGTAGAGCTGGCACGAGAGCTTGCCCTTGGCCACGTAGAGCTGAAACAGCGCGTGGCATGGCGGCAGCGCCATGTTGTCGATTTCGGCAACGTTCCATGCGCTCACAATGTGCCGGCGCGAGTGGGGGTTGTCCTTTAGCGATTGCACCACCTGCGCAATCTGGTCAATGTGGCCTCCGTTGAGGGTTGGCCAGCTGCGCCACTGGTATCCGTACACGTGCCCCAGGTCGCCGTTGGCGTCAGCCCACTCGTCCCAGATGGTAACGCAGTTGTCGTGCAGGTACTTTATGTTGGTTTCGCCCCGCAAAAACCACAGCAGCTCGTAGATGATGGAGCGCAGGTGCACCTTTTTGGTGGTGAGCAGCGGAAAGCCTTTCTGCAGGTCAAAGCGCAGCTGGTAGCCAAAAACGCTCAGCGCTCCGGTGCCTGTACGGTCGGGTTTTTGCACGCCGTTGTCCAAAATATGCTGTAGCAGCTCAAGGTATGGTTTCATTCTGTGTGTATGTGTGTGTTGTTGATGTGTGCTGTTGTAAAATCAAAAAAGCGGCCCCGCTGCTTGCCTTTCCGGCGCGTCGCTCCTGTCAGCCATGCTTTCCGATGCTGACAATCGTCGGCATGTTGAGCAGGCGAATGGAGTAGCGGTCGAAGCAGAGCAGCCCTTCGGCCTGAAATGCGGAGAGGGTGCGGACAACGTTGGAGATGGTCATGTTGGAAAGGTTGGCCAAGTCGTGGCGGGAAAGCCTGATGCAGAGCGTTTGTCCGTCCTCCTCCGTGCCGTAGGTGTTGGCGAGCATCAGCAGCGAATCGGCAAGCCTTGCCCGCATGTGCTTTTGCGTAAGCGCCACCGTGCGGAGGTCGGCAAAGTTGAGGTCGTGCGCAAGGTGCTGAACCATGGCGATGGTAAAGGCGCTGTTGGTTTTCATGAGCGATAGGAAGCACTCTTTTGCGATGGTGCAGACGGTGGCGGGCTCTATGGCTTTTGCCGAAGCAACGTAGCATCCTCCGGCGCACAGCGCCCTGAAGCCAATGAGCTGGCCGTGCTGAACGAGGCGCGTAATTTGCTCTTTATCCAGGATGCCCTTTTTTACAATTTTTACCTTGCCGGAGGAGAGGTAGGTGAGGCCCTGCGGCATTTCGCCTTCATCAAAGATCGCGGCGCCTTTTTTGTAGCCATCGCAGCTGGTTTTGAGCATGATTTGCTCCTTTTCTTCGCTCGAAAAAAAGGGAAACCGCATGAAAAAACCGCTCATTCCGTTGTCGTCTGCCGTCAAGATATTCATCGCTTGCTAAAAAAGGCCGTTTGTAATTGCATCCACCTTGCTTAGCACTTCGCTCACATCTTTGGGGTTGTCGGAAAAGTTAACTTTGTCAACGTCAATTATCAGCTTTGGGTGCTGATACGACTGTATAAAGTTTTCGTAGCAGGTGTTCAGGTTTTTGAGGTAGTCCAAGCGTATTCCCACCTCGTAGTCGCGCCCGCGCCGCTGGATTTGGCGAACGAGCGTGGGCACGGAGGCGCGTATGTAGATGAGCAGGTCGGGCGGGGCTATGAGCGAGCTCATCAGCTCAAACAGCTCTAAGTAGGTGGTGTAGTCGTTGTCCGACATGAGCTGCATCGCGTGGAGGTTGGTAGCAAAGATGTGCGCGTCTTCAAAGATGGTGCGGTCTTGCACGATGTTGTCCTTGCTTTTTTGTATTTCCACTATCTGCTTAAAGCGTCGCCCGAGAAAGTAGACTTGCAGGTGAAATGCCCAGCGCTGCATGTCCGAATAAAAATCATACAAGTAGGGGTTATCTTCAGTCACCTCGTACTGAACTTTCCACCCGTAGTGCTTTGCTAAAAGTCCGGCAAGCGTGGTTTTACCGCTCCCGATATTTCCTGCTATTGCGACGTGCATAACAACAAAAATTAAACGTTCAATGTGGCTTCTTTAAAGTTGTGCTAAGTATTGGATAATAAACGCTGTATTGGATAATAGACGTTAGTATAGCGAAAAAATGTATTTCCCTCCAAAAAGCGCGCTTAAAGCTGCGTAAAAATTTTTACTCGATTCGCGTAAACGGCAACGGTTGTAAAAAATGTGCTTTTGCGGAACGACGCCGCATTTTTGCGGCGTAGAGCATGGCGTGTGAGGCAAAAAGGCTATCCGCTCGGCTAACTTTTTTCGCCTACAAACTTGTCGGCTTCATTTTTGAACATTACGTTGAAGGTCGTGAGGCTGCCGTAGATGCGGGTAATGTACTGCTCCATTTCTACTTTTTCTTCGTCGGTGAGCTTGTTGTGCGCGTTGATTTTCTGCTCCAGCACGCGCAGGCGGTCGCGCAGCATCACAATCTTGTGGAAGAATGTTTCCAGGGGTATTTCTTTTTCCTTAAGCTCGGCATCGCTGGGGTACAGCACCATGCGACCGCCGTTCCAGCGGTTGGCCATTTCCACTTTCTGCGAAATGTCGCTAAAGCGGTTAAGGATTTTTACGAGGCTTTTTTCTATTTTTTCGTAGGTGGCCATGTCAGACGGTGTTTCAACCGCGTCCACCACCTTCAGCTGGCCGTAGTCGCGGCCAATGATTTTAACGCCGGTTTCCCAAAACGTTATTTCGTAGGCATCGGAGCGTACTTGTATGACTACTCCTTTGCCAAATTGGGGATGCTCCACTCGGGAGCCTATGCCTATTACATCCATATTTACAGCTAGGGGAGGGGAGAGGTGATGAATTTTGTAGGGTTGTGCAGCGTGTGGCTGGCTACCTGATGATTTGGCTGCGTACTTGCTCTGCAACGCTATGAATCAGCTGCGCTTTGTTCAGGTCAACGGTTTTGTCCACGTCGCTATATTCGTCGATAACGGGTTCGAGCAGCGTGAGCAGCGCGGCAACCTCCGGCGTGTCGGCGTTCTTTTCGATAAGGTCGGTGAGCGTGCCCAGCGACTGCTTTTGGTTGGCGATAATTTGCAGCAGATCGTTGGGGTTGCTGCTGGTTGTGGTGGTGTACGTGGCGATGTAAAGCCCTTCTACCCACATGCCCGTCAGCACCTGTATGGCGATGTTGTCCTTACCGTTGTTCTCCAAAAAGGAGTAGGTTTCGTTGAACGACCGCGAAATAATGCTGATGAGCGAATCCTTATTCTCAATATTGCGCTCCACCTCGTAGGCTAAGCTCGCGTTGAAGTTGGCGGTTACGTGGAGGTCGTCCGAAAGCTTTTTCAGCACTTTGAGGTAGTCCATGGTTTCCTGCTTCATGTTGTAGGTGGTTACGTAGGCCAAATCTGCGCTGTAAACGCCCAGGTTGATGGCTTTTTGCGTTTCGGTGAGGTAGCTTTCGGCTTTGCTGGTTGGGTTGGTAACTTCTATGATGTACGCAGCTCCTGTCCGGTTGATGAGGTTGACGATTTCGTAGGCGGTGGGAATGGGGTATTGCACGATATCTTCCAATCCCTGCCCCGTGGTGAGCTGAACTTTTTTACTTGAGCGGGTTCCGCAAGCGGCGGCGGCCAGTACGCCGAGAACCAACGCTACAACCTTAATCGACAAATTATTTAATTTCATAATTACGCAAGTATCTATGGTTTTTAATTTTTTCTTCTTAATTAGCAATGCTCATCAACGGTTAGCGGGCGTAGTAAATGGACGTCAAATGAAGTAAAGCGGACAAATATCGAAACATTATTTTCGTTACTGCGCCACGCTGTATGCGCTGAAAAAATGGTGGCTGAATAATGTGATTGGTAAGTGGTTGACTTTTTTTGGCTCCTCAACAAGGACTTGAACCTTGGACCCCATGATTAACAGTCATGTGCTCTAACCAACTGAGCTATTGAGGAATTTTTTTTATGCTGTGAATTTCAACTCCGGCAAAGGTATATCAGTTTTTTGAATTGTGCAATAGCCGGCACCATTTTTTGCGAAAAATATGAATTTAGCGCGCTGCCGGAGCTTCCTGCTTTGCTGTTCCTCCAAAAAAGGGAGGCATTTCAAGTGGTCGCATTTTATTTTTAGCCGCAAAGCGCGGCGTGTTGCCTCCGAACAGGTGGCATTGGCAGCTATCTCCCTCTCCACAAGCGCAAAGAAGTCGTCCGTGCAAATTTTACCAGGCAGCGCACTCTGCAGCGCCTCTACGGAAAATGCCTTTTGCTTTAGGGAACCTATAGAAACCCCAAAAGCAAGGCTTGCGGCTGAGGCAAAAGCGGAGGTTGCTGAGGTAAATGAGCGCAGCAAATGAGCGCTTCGCCGGTGGAGCGTAGCGCAGCGCTTTGGGTTTCTATAGGTTCCCACCAACAA
>JAIROF010000155.1 GCA_031257655.1 Prevotellaceae bacterium
ATTAATGAGGTTAATGAGGTTGTTATTTCTATTATATCTCTCTGCTACTGAGGTTGTTTTGTTATTAAAATTAGGTATAAATTAGGTTTTTCGCTCCCTACAATTTATGACACTACCCGCATATTGTACGCTTGGCATGTATTTACATTGCTTACTAAAGTAAATGAGCGCAGTAAATGAGCACTTTGCCGAAGGAGCATACCGCAGAGTTTGGGGTTTTTAGAGGTTCCCTTAATAATGGGTAGTATCCATGTTTGATTGACATAATTCATAAATGGGTAAAAATCAGTACAATAGCATGTTTTTGGGCGAAAAACCTCATTTACTCACTCGTGCTTATTTTTGGTGTTCGTGAGCTCGCTGCGCTCGGCTACACCTAATTTTCCTAACAAAACAACCTCAGTAGCCGAGAGAATAACAACCAACAATAACCTAATTACCTCATTATTAATGAAAATTGGAGACAAGCAAATGGAAAATGAGGTAATGAGGTTGGATGGCGATTAGTTAACTAATTGCTACTGAGGTTGTTTTGTTGGATAAATGAGGTGTAAATGAGGTTTTTTGGGCGCAAGCAAAATCTGCGAAAATTTGGCTAATTCTTTTTTTGGATGATGTCCTTATTCTATTAACGCAAAAACATATTTTGTTGATTGTTAAGCGTTTGTAAGATTTTGGTAAAATTGATACCTGTTTGATCATTTGCCAATTAAAGTTCATATCAATAGATCATGGACACTACCTAATAATGCTGTGGTTTTGATCATATCGCTTGGCTGCTGAGGTTGTTTTGGCATTTTGATGAGGTTGCCATGAGGTTGCCATGAGGTTTTTGGCGTAAGGAATTAAAAAAGCTTTCTGCTGAGTTAGCCCGCAATCACCCCAAACCGATAGGATATTAGCTGCCTGTACTCCCGATTTGCCTGCAGTACGCACGATGGGAAGTGCTGATGGTTTGGCGCATCGGGGTACCCCTGAGCCTCGAGGCAGAGGCCGGCAAAGGGCTGATGTGCTCCGTGCAGGTAGTCGCCGGTGTAGAGCTGCACGCCGGGTGCGGTGGCGCGCACCTCTAAGCAGCGCCCCGAGGCGCTTTCCCGTAGCGCAGCCAGGCGGCGCAGACCGTTTTTGCCGGCTCGGGTTCCTGCAAAGTAGGCGTTGTAGCCTTTGATGTGCGGCTCGCGCTTACGGCTCATCATTTGCCCAACGCTTCTGTAGCAGGAGAAATCAAAGTCGCTGCGGGCAAGCGGAAGTATGCTGCCCGTGGGCAAAAAGCATTCGTCAAGCGCTAAGTAGCGGTCGGCGTCTACCATCAGCTCGTGCGTGAGGATGCTTTTTGTGCGCGGACACAGGTTGAAGTAGGCATGGTTGGTGAGGTTTACAACCGTGTCCTTGTCGCTTGTCAGCCGGTAGCCGATGAGCAGCTCGTTGCCGTCGCCAAAGGAGTACGCCACCTCCAGGCGGACGTTGCCCGGAAAGCCGCCTTCGCCGTCGGCGCTGTGCGCGGAAAAAACGACGCCTCCGGCGCGCTCCCGACAGGTGAACATCTTTTTGCTGAAGCCTGCAAAGCCGCCGTGGTTGCTATTTTCCCCGTCGTTCTTGTCCAGAGAGAAGGTTTGCCCGTTGAGCGTAAACGCTGCGCCGGATATTCTGTTGGCAAACCGCCCAACGGTGCTGCCGAGGTAGCAATCGTCGGCGAGGTAATCCTGCACGCTGGGGTAGCTCAGCACCACGTTTTCAAGGCAGCCGTACCGGTCGGGAACTACGGCAGAAACAAGCGTGGCGCCGTAGCTGAGCACTTCGACGTAGGCGCCGCTGCTGTTGGTAAGGCGCCGCAAAACGGGAAAATCTTCCATAAGACAAAGCGTTTAGAGTAGCTATAGTGCAGGAGCGGGGGGCTATTCGGAAAACAGCGAGCCTCTTTTTGCAAAAGTAAAGATAGCCGACAGCGATAGCTGAGCATAAAATTACGCATGCCGCAATCCATGGATTAGCAGGTGGATAGCGCCTTGCTTTTCGGCTCAGCGCTTCTCCGGAAAATACTTTTGATTTCGGTAAATGTATATGGTTTCGTTTACGTTGTGGCGTGGGTTCAGGAAAAACATGAGGTTGTCGATAAGGCTGGGCTTTATTTCGGCTTCAAAGACCAGCTCGGGGAGGTGCTGCTTTAGCGCGTCCACCTGCTCGGCAACGTTGCCGTCGGCGGCAAGAAGCACAAAGCGCGGCTCCATCCCGCTCTCCAGCAGGCGCAGCGCACCGGCAGCGGCGTCGTGCCGGTCAATGGGCTGCTCCGCTGGCCACTCGCCAAGGTAGAAGAGCGGCAAAACCGGAATGTTGCTCATTCTTGCCAGCTGCTCCACCTGCGGGTAGCGCGACAGGTAGAGCATGGCCTCTACCCTCGCCTTTTTGGAGTAGTGCACGCTGATGACGCACAGCAGCAGGGCGTTTGCCACCACAAAAAACTTCCAGCTGCCCCGCGCGAGCTTTTGCAGCCACGCCACCTTGCCGTATGCCGCCAGCAGCTCGCTCCAGCCCATCGCGCCCAAAATGATGATGAACGGAACAATGGTGAGGATAAATCGCTCCTGCTTGTTGACAAAGAAGCTGTGGAAAAGCAGAAAGATGAAGCTGGGCAGGAACAGCAGCAGGTACTTGCGCCACCGGGCAAAGAAGCCGGCGAAGATAAAAACGCTCACCGGCGGAATAAGGATGCCAGCTATCAGCGCCACGTACTTGAAGGGGCCTCCGCCCGGGTAGTCGCCGGGCTGCACCACCACGAGGTTGTAGTGCAGGTACTCTATAAATTCGACGCAAGGTTTTCCCCAAAAGTAAAGGTCAACGCAGCCCTGCACCGCCACCATGCTGAACAGCGCGCCGCCTCCCCACACCAGCGCACTGCGGAATTGCCGGAGGCAAAGCAGCGCCAGCCCAAAGCCCGCCAGCATAAAGATAGCCTGGTAGCGAATGGAGAAAGCAAGGCCTGCCACCAGCCCCGAAAGCAGCACGGTCTTTACGCCGGGGCTATCCCGCTTGATGTACATCCACAGCCCCCAGAGCAGGAAGGGTATGCAGTGCACCTCCACCAAGTTTCGCACGCTCAGCCACGGCATAAACCAAAACGCCGCCAGCAGCCACCCTACCTGCGCCGCCGGCTTTTTTCCGGCGTACCTTCCGGCTATTTTGTACCCAAAGTAAACAATGGAGAGCGAGTAAACGGCATGCAAGGCTCTCACCACGTACATTTTTGCATCGGGCGCGGTAAGCCCTACGGCGTTCAGCAGCGTGAAGAGGAGGTAGTGCAGCCCCATGTAAACAAGATTTAGCCCAGCGGGGCCTGCGTTGTTTGGCGAGCCGGGAAGCCAGCCAAATGCGTCAACGCTATCGACAAGAGAGCCGGCTTCTTCAATAACATAGAAGTGGTCGTCGTACATGCCGTAGCCTCTGGCAAAGATTGCGGCTACCAGCCGCAGCAGCAGCGCTACAGTAAGGATACATGCCAGCGGCTTCTGGGCGTAATAGGCTTTAAAATAGTTGATAATGCTCATTGTGCTATGGATTTATTATGAATTAGCATCGGCGCGGCGCGGCACACGCACCGCGTAGCGATTTTATCTTTCGCTCACGCAAAGATAGAAAAACTTTTGAAAATTATCCTACCTCAAAAAACAGCTGAGCAGGCAGCCTTGCGGCAAGCCGTAATGGGTGTTGCGCAAAGAGCGTAGAGCGGCAGCGTTTTTTACTAATTTTGCCCATGATATAGGGCGGCTACGTTTTTTTTTACTATTTTTGCCCCTGTGCTGTAGCGTTAGCTCCCTGCCGCACTCGGCCGTAAGCGGCGCCATTTTACATATTTAAGCTGCTAAAAATCAGCATAGCATTACGATTTCAAGGCGAAGTCTACAACCCTATAAAGTAAAAGTATAACAACCCGTATTATGCGCAAAATTCCTCTTCTGCTAACGCTCATTTCGCCGCTTCTTGCGTCCGGCGTTCTGTCGGCTCAAACGCAGTATTACGTATCGTCGCTCCACGGCAGCGACTCCAGCATCGGCAGCGAGCAGCAGCCTTTCAGGACAATAGAAAAAGCGCTGGAAGCCGCCCGCTTGGCGAGCGGCAGCGTCACCGTGCTTTTGCGCGCAGGCGATTACCGGCTTCAGAAAACGCTAACCATCACCCCGCAGGACGGCGGCAGCGAAAAATCGCTGACCATCCGCCCCTACAGCGATGAGAAGGTGGCGCTCAAGGGCAGCGTTGAGCTCACAGGGCTGCGCTGGAAACCCTACAGGAAGGGCATCCTGAAAACCGAAATCTCCGGCAAGCCGCTGATGGACATGCTGATTGTTGACGGCCAAATACGCCATCAAGCGCGCTACCCCAGCTTCGACGCCACGGCCGTGCGCTTCTACGGCACCGCAGCCGACGCCACCGCCCCCAGCCGCGTAAAGCGATGGAAAAATCCCGCCGGCGGCTATCTCCACGCCATGCACAGCAGCGATTGGGGCGACTTCCACTTCCGGATTACAGGGAAAGACCGGGAGGGAAACCTCACAACGGAAGGCGGCTGGCAAAATAACCGGCAGAGTGGGCTGCACGCGGAAAACCGGATGGTGGAAAACATTTTTGAGGAGCTCGACGCCCCCGGCGAATGGTTCTACCACGCCGGCGAAGCTACGCTGTACTACTACCCCCTGCCGGGCGAGGACGTGGCAAAAGCGACGTTTGAAAGCCCGCAGCTTAAGCGCCTGATAGAAATCTGCGGAAGCGAAGCAAACCCCGTCCGCAACGTAACGGTCGAAGGCGTAGAGCTGACGCAGACCGCGCGCACGTTTATGGAGAAGTACGAGCCCCTGCTCCGCTCCGACTGGACCATTTACCGAGGCGCAGCCGTATTTTTCGAAGGCGCGGAGCGCTGCGCGCTGAAACGCTGCAAGCTGCACAACCTGGGCGGCAATGCCGTATTCCTTAGCCGCTACAACCGGCGCTGTGAAGTCAGCGGGTCGCACTTTACCAACATCGGAGCCAGCGCCGTGTGCCTTGTGGGCGATCCCGGCGCAGCGCGATCGCCCAGCTTCGAATACGGAGAGTTTGTGCCCCCGGAGGAGATGGACAGAGCGAAAGGCCCCAAAACCGGCAGCTATCCCGCCGCTTGCCGCATACACGACAACCTGGTGCACAAAATCGGCCTCTACGAAAAGCAGACTACCGGCGTGGAGCTTTCCATGTGCCGCGCCATTACCGTCAGCCACAACAGCATTTACGACACGCCGCGAGCCGGCATCAACATCAGCGAAGGCACGTGGGGCGGGCACGTCATCGAATTTAACGACGTGTTCAACACCGTGAAGGAAACGGGCGACCACGGCTCGTTCAACTCCTGGGGGAGAGACCGCTTCTGGCATCCGCACCGCGAAACGATGGACTCCCTGCTGGCAACCACCTACGCCGAGCTGGTGCTCGCCGACGCCACCGAAACAACGGTCATACGCAACAACCGATTCCGCTGCGACCGGGGCTGGGACGTCGACCTCGATGACGGCTCTAGCAACTACCATATCTACAACAACCTTTGCCTAAACGGAGGCCTCAAGCTCAGGGAAGGATTCTACCGCGTGGTAGAAAACAATATCTTGGTCAACAACACCTTTCACCGCCACGTATGGTTCAGGGACAACGGCGCCGTCTTTACCCGCAACATCGTGATGGCTCCCTACGAGCAAACAGGGGGGGACGACCTGCGCGGCGCGCTGGTTGACGGCAACATCTTTACCGACAGCATTTCGTACAGGGTGGCGCGCAGGTACGACGCCGACGCCCAATCCATCGTTTACAGGGTGAAGTTTGTTGACCCCGCCTCCGGCGACTTTCGGGTGGACGACAGCTGCACGGAGATTTTCCGCGCGGGCTTCCAGAACTTCGATATGGGCAGCTTTGGCGTTGTGTCGCAACGCCTGAAGGCGATTGCCGAGCAGCCCCGTATGCCGGTTCCCCTTTTCGCTGCCGACGGAGAGGATTCGGAAACCCTCACCTGGGAGGGCGTGCAGCTCAAAAACCTGACAACGCCCGGAGAGCGCTCTGCCACCGGCATGGATTCGGAGCGGGGCGTGTACGTGGTGGCCGTAAGCGCCTACGATAGCGCGCTGCGCGACTACCTGAGGTCGAACGACGTCATCCTCGGCTTTGCCGGAAAACCGGTAAACAACCTCAACGACCTCCGCAGCGCCATCGCCGGAGCCGACCTCTCGAAACCGCAGCCGCTGGTGATTTTCAGAAACCAAAAGGAGAGCATTGCCGTGGCGCCGGGCGGGAGCATACGGTCTAACGTGGGCGGAAGGTAAGATGCGAAGCCCGCGCGGGCTTCGCTTGTGCGCAGCAACGCCGAAGAGGGGGGTGGCGCCGCTCAGTTGTGCTTGCTCCGGTAGCCTCTTGGCGTTGTTCCCGTATGCAGCTTGAATATGCGGTTGAAGTAGGAAACGTTTTCTATGGACAGCTCAAACGAAACGTCGCTTATCGGCATATCGGTGGTGAGCAGCAGCAGCTGGGCTTTTTCTATCTTTTTTATGTTGATGTACTGCAGGGGCGTGAGCCGCAGCTCCTTCTTGAAAATGCGAATAAAGTGGTCTTCGCTGATGCACGATATGTCGGCCAGCCGCGACACCGAAATGGGCTGGCAAATATGCTCGTGAATGTGCTGCAACGCTTTGTTTATCCGCGCATCTTTGTGCTCCGATTTGGCCCTTGCCTGCTGCATAAATTTTGAAATCAGCTGCAACAAAATTCCCTGCGTTTCGACGGTAACGTGGAGGGGCATCCGGCTGCTTTCGGCAATGTACTGCGAAAACGTGGGGATGTTGTCGTACTGAGCCGGGTCGAAGTGCGTCAGGTAGCTGTCGGGGTTAATCTGCATCAGCCGCTCCGCCAGGTGCAGGTCGAGCTGCGCCGCCTTTACCGCTACCGGAAAATCGTACCGGTCGAACACGGATTCCCGGTTGAGCGCCTTTTCGTAGAAGTGGATGTAGTAAAGGGAAAAGTAGCCCTTGCACTCGTCGTCGTGGAGGGTAAAGGGCGGCGTCAGGTACAGGTAGTCCGGCTCAAGATGGTACGCCTTGCCGCCCACGTACGTGACGGCGCTGCCCGCCTTAACGTAGTATATGCGGGCAAAGGGGCTGCACACCTTTTTCCAGTTCCAGCTGGCGTGATGCTCCGAAAATCCTACGTTGAGCAAATTCAGGTTGAGGCTGTCCATAGCGGCGCTCTTAGCGGTACTCATAGCGGTGCTCATAGCGGTAATCAATCGGTTTTTTATTATACCATAGTAGCGCAAATATATCCATTTATTTGAAATAAAAGCGCTACGCAGAAGCATAAAATCGATATTGTGCTATATAGTTATCGAAATCGTGAAAATAAATTTTACCTGCAAGGAATATATTTGCATAATTTATTCTTCCAAAAAATTAAGGTAAAAACATACTGCTATGCAAAGTAGATTTCAAGGGCAATGGCCCAAAATCGGCATCCGCCCCACCATCGACGGACGGATGGGAGGCGTTCGCGAATCCCTCGAAGCCCAAACCATGAACATGGCCAAGAGCGTGGTGGCGCTGCTGACATCCACGCTCAAAAACCCCGACGGCACGCCCGTAGCGTGCGTCGTTGCCGACTCCACGATTGGCCGGGTGGCGGAGAGCGCCGCCTGCGCCGAAAAATTCCGCCGCGAAGGCGTGGGCGTTACCATCACCGTCACCCCCTGCTGGTGCTACGGCAGCGAAACGATGGACATGGAGCCGCATACGGTAAAAGCCGTATGGGGCTTCAACGGAACGGAGCGACCGGGCGCCGTGTACCTCGCCGCAGTGCTGGCCGGCCACGCGCAAAAAGGGCTGCCCGCGTTCGGCATCTACGGGCGCGACGTGCAGGACGCCGGCTCCTCCGAAATCCCCGACGACGTAAAAACCAAGCTCCTCCGATTTGCAAGAGCCGCCATGGCGGTGGCCACCATGCGCGGAAAATCCTACCTCTCCATCGGCGCCGTGTGCATGGGCATTGCCGGCTCTATCGTCAACACCGGCTTCTTTGAGGACTACCTCGGCATGCGCTGCGAAGGCGTAGACGAGGTGGAAATCATCCGCCGGATGAGCGAGGAAATCTACGACAAGGAGGAATTTGAAAAGGCGCTGGCCTGGGCAAAAAACCGCTGCCGCGAGGGCGAAGACATCATCAACCGCCCCGACCTGAAGAAAGACCGCGCCGGCAGGGATAAAGACTGGGAGTTTATTGTGAAAATGACGCTCATTGTGCGCGACCTCATGATCGGCAACCCCAAGCTGAAGGAAATGGGCTTTGGGGAAGAAGCGCTGGGGCACAACGCCATCGCCGCCGGATTTCAGGGGCAGCGCCAGTGGACAGACTTCTACCCCAACGGCGACTTTACGGAGGCAATCCTCAACTCATCGTTCGACTGGACGGGCATCCGCGCACCCTACGTGCTGGCCACCGAAAACGACGCGCTAAACGGCGCCGCCATGCTCTTTGGCTACCTGCTCACGCACACCGCGCAGGTCTTTGCCGACGTGCGAACGTACTGGAGCCCGGAGGCGGTGGAGCGCGTTACCGGAAAAAAGCTCGACGGGCTGGCCGCCGGCGGAATGATTCACCTGATTAACTCGGGGGCGGCGGCGCTCGACGGCAGCGCGCGCCAAAAAGACGAGGACGGCAACCCAACCATGAAGCCCTTCTGGGACATCACGGCAGCCGAGGCCGAAGCCTGCCTCGACGCCACCACCTGGATGCCCGCCAACCGCGAATACTTCCGAGGAGGCGGATTCTCCTCCAAGTTCCTTACGAGCGGCGGAATGCCCTGCACCATGGTGCGCCTGAACCTCGTAAAAGGCATTGGCCCCGTGCTCCAGCTGGCAGAGGGCTGGACGGTGGAGGTAGACCCCGACGTGCACAAAATTCTCGACGACCGAACGGACAAAGGCTGGCCTACCACATGGTTTGCGCCCCGGCTATCCGGAAGCCCCAACTTCAAGGACGTGTACTCGGTAATGAACACCTGGGGCGCCAACCACGGCTCCATCTGCCGAGGACACGTAGGCGCCGACCTCATTACGCTGGCCTCCATGCTGCGCATACCCGTCTGCATGCACAACGTGAGCGACGACGACATCTACCGCCCCGCTGCCTGGGCTGCCTTTGGCATGGACAAGGAGAGCGCCGACTACAGAGCCTGCCAAACCTACGGAGCGCTGTATGGTTCTTAGGAGGATAGGAGATAGGAGGATAGGAGGATAGGAGATAGAAGGATAGGAGGATAGGAGATAGGAGATAGGAGGATAGGAGATAGAAGAATAGGAGGATAGTAAGGATAGGAGGATAGAAGGATAGGAGAATAGAAGGATAGAAAAGTTATGGAAGTTAAGAATAAGAAGTAGAGAGTATAATTAATGGTGTGAATATCGCTTTGGGAGTTTCTCAATTTCTAATTTCCATATTCTAAACTCCCAAACTCCCGAACTCCCGAACTCCCAAACTCCTAAACTCCTAAACTCCCAAACTCCCAAACTCCCAAACTCCTAAACTCCCAAACTCCTAAACTCCCAAACTCCCAAACTCCTAAACTCCTAAACTCCCAAACTCTAAGCTCTAAGCTCTAAGCTCTAAACTCTAAACTCTAAACTCTAAACTCTAAACTCCTAAATTAATTATGGAAAAGGTTGTACCCAAATCGTTAATTTTCCCGTTCGTCCTTGTGACGGCGCTGTTTGCCCTGTGGGGTTTTGCCAACGACATCACCAACCCCATGGTGGCCGCCTTCAAAAATATCCTGCTTATCACCAACTTTGAGAGCTCGCTGGTGCAGTTTGCCTTTTACGGCGGCTACTGCCTCATGGCGATTCCGGCGGCCATTTTTATAAAGAATTTCAGCTACAAAAAGGGGATTCTCGTAGGGCTTGGGCTATACTCTGCGGGATGCTTTCTGTTCATTCCCGCCGGAAATGCCATGGCCTTTTGGGCTTTCCTGATGGCCTACTTTGTGATGACCTGCGGCCTGGCGTTCCTCGAAACCACCTCCAACCCGTACATTTTGTCGATGGGGGCAGAGGAAACCGCAACGCGCCGCCTGAACCTTGCGCAGGCCTTCAACCCCATTGGCTCGCTAACGGGGATGCTGGTGGCAAAGGAGCTTATCCTTTCGCGCCTCAACCGCGCCACCGAAGCCGAGCGAATAGCGCTCCAAAATACCAACTCCGAAGCGCTTGCCGCCATTCAGCAGTCCGACCTCAACATTGTCAGCGGCCCCTACCTGATGCTGGGCATGGTGGTGCTTGCCGTTTTCATTCTCTTTGCCGTGTCGAGGCTGCCGCAGGCGGCCGCGCAGCATACGCGGCAGTCTTCGACCCGCGCTGTGGCGAGGCGACTTTTTGCAAACAAGCTCTACATCCGCTCGGTAGCTGCGCAGGCGTTTTACGTTGGCGTGCAGATTATGGTGTGGACGTTCATCATCCAGTACGCCGAAAAGGAGCTGGACATGAGCAAGGCCACCGCGCAGGGCTACAACATGGTCGCCATGGGAATCTTTGTTTCGAGCCGCTTTATCTGCACATTTCTGCTCAAATACTTCAGGCCAAGCGCCCTGCTTATGTGGCTTGCCGTAGGCGGTGCGCTGTTCACCACCGGCGCCATCCTCCTGCACGGCATGGTCGGCCTGTACTGCCTCGTCGCCATTTCCGCCTGCATGTCGCTGATGTTCCCCACCATCTACGGAATAGCGCTGAAAGGCCTGGGCGACGACGCCAAGCTCGCCTCCGCCGGCCTCATACTCGCCATTGGCGGAGGATGCCTGATGCCGCCCCTGCAGGGCTTGCTCATCGACAAGGCGGTGTGGTTTGGCGACGCGCTCTCCTCGGTGCGCGTTTCGTTTGCGCTGCCGCTGCTGTGCTTCATCGTCATTGCGATGTTCGGGAAATGGGTAAAGGCCAGGGAGTAAAAATTAGCCGCCGGCAAAGCCTATTTCGCCTTGCGCAACGCCTAAAAAAAATGATCTGCCGGCGCCGGAAAATCCGATAAACAATCGTATATTTGCGACGCCGTAGCGTATATTTGCGGCGCCGTAGCGATAAAATGTCAGATAAATGCCATCATCATCTTTCCTTTTTGCGCTGCTGCTCACGCTTTTTGCCGGATGGAGCACCGGCGTGGGCAGCGCGCTGGCTTTTTTTGCCAAAAAGACAAACACGAAGTTCCTTGCCACCGCCCTGGGCTTTTCGGCGGGCGTCATGGTGTACGTTTCGTTTGTGGAGCTTTTTCCGCAGGCGCAGGCGCTGCTGCTGGCAGGCCACAGCGCCGCCCCTAAGCTGAGCCTTGTCGCCGCCTTTTTTGCCGGCATAGCGCTTATCTTCCTAATCGACCTGCTCATTCCAAAATCCGAAAACCCCCACGAGGTGCACCTGGTGGAGGAGATGCACCGGAGCAGCCCGGGACGCCTCAAGCAAACGGGAATCCTCATGGCGCTTGCCATCGGCATACACAACTTCCCCGAGGGCGTCGCTACGTTCACGTCGGCCTACCTCAGCCCCGACATCGCCATCCCTGTAGCGGTGGCCATTGCCATACACAACATCCCCGAAGGAATAGCGGTGTCCGTGCCCATTTACTACGCCACGGGAAACCGCAAAAAAGCCTTTTGGTACTCCTTCCTTTCGGGAATGGCAGAGCCCGTTGGCGGGCTGATAGGGTACTTTTTGCTCATGCCCTTCATGTCGCCCTTTGCGCTGGGGCTGGTGCTGGCAGCGGTTGCCGGCATTATGGTCTTTGTTTCCGTCGACGAGCTGATCCCCGCCGCCGAGCGATACGGAGAGCACCACTACGCCATCTTCGGCTTCGTGGGCGGAATGGCGCTCATGGCGCTCAGCCTGCTGATGCTGTAGCAAGCTGCCCCACCCGACCCGACCCGACCTGACCGACTGACCACCTGACCGACTGACCGGCCGCCTGACCATCTGACCGCATTCACACCATTAATTATACTCTCTACTTCTTAACTTCCATAACTTTTCTATCCTCCTACCCTCCTATCCTCCTATCCTCCTATCCTCCTATCCTCCTATCCTCCTACCCTCCTACCCTCCTATCCTCCTATCCTCCTACCCTCCTATCCTCCTATCCTCCTATCCTCCTACCCTCCTACCCTCCTACCCTCCTATCCTCCTACCCTCCTACCCTCCTACCCTCCTACCCTCCTACCCTCCTAACCTCCTACCCTCCTAACCTCCTAACCTCCAAACCTCCAACCCTCCAACCCTCCTAACC
>JAIROF010000015.1 GCA_031257655.1 Prevotellaceae bacterium
GCCATGTATTCCCATTGTCATACCCGGACGCAGATTGTCGGGCAATGCCTGATGCGCAAACGTGTGATAGACAAAACGGTTGATACCCGAAGCCCAAGCCCATTCGCCCTCGTTTTTCATCGAAGCCGGATGTTGTCGCCACGCTTCATGGTTGGCAGTGAACGATTCGGCGGGAACTAAGGACTGCCCCAGCAGGTGCGCCGCCGATGCGCCTTCGCCGGTACTGAACGAGGTATTGAATCCGAAGTTGAGGCTCCAGAACTCGCACATCGGCACGTCGGCTACGGCTGCAAGCTCGATGTCCGAAACCGGCGTCATGTCATACGGCTCGATGGACAAGCCCATGCCGTAGCGCGCAGCATAACGCTTGACGTGCCCGGCATGGTATTCAAGAACGAGGTCTTGCACCGTTTGCCGCACATCCCAGAGGAACCGTTCGCTTACTTCGCGGCTTTGCACCATCACGCCGGCATAGACGGGGTAGAACGGTTGCGGGTCGTATCCGCGACGACGGGTAAATTCTTCTCGAAAACGGGCAGTCCAGTTTTGAGAGCCCATTTCCCAGCTGTCGATATGCAACATCTGCAATCCCCCGCGAGGATTGGCTTTCGTAAAACCGGCGCGGCGGAAGAGTTTTCCTGTGAAATTATCGAGATGATGATTGAGGGCTGTGGTGTCGAACTTGTCAGCCTCAAGCCCCAGACCGGGAACAGGCGCCGGACGGGTGGCATTGCCGTTATTGCGACTTCCGAAGCGCATCACCGTCCATTTTCCTGCGGGGACGTCCCAGGTAATTGAGCCGTCGGACTGCAGAAGCGCGGTAAGGTCAACTACATCCGTTTTGGCAACGGGGTTATCGCCGGGAAGCGCAGCATACGAATCGTAAGTCGAAAGATATTCTTTCACGCCAAACGGCATCGAGCTGTACGGCTTGCGGTAGTACAGCGCGCGCTCTTCGATTTCACGGACTTTACCATAACCGGCGTCAACAACATAATCAGTGTCGATTCGCGTAGTGGCTGCCGGAAAAGCAAGTACGGCAACATCTCTGTAAAATCCTTCCCATTCAGCCTGTACGGCAGGTTCGCGTCCGAAGAAAGGAGGCATGGGCTCGGGTTTAGGCAGCTGGATAGCCTGTTTTCCCGCGCCCGATACATCCGTTGACGAAAAAACCAAATGCTGCATTGATTCTTCGCCTTTTACCCAGGGACCGCCGCTGCCCGTCCATCCGGGACCAATGCCGAGCGTGACGCCGATTTCGAGACGTTCGCACTCGTGCATAGTGAAAGCAAACAAATCCTGCCATTCTTCGCTCAGAAAATCAACTTTTCCGCGAGGAATGCCAACGTTCACTTCCAGAAACAGCACATGAGCTATGCCTGCCTCTCGCATCGCCTCCAGGTCTTTCGTGACGGCTTCTTTCGAAAAGTTCCCGTCCATAAAATACCAGTACACGCCCGGACGGGCGCTTGCCGGAGGGTTCTTGAATCCTGCTTCCAACAACGATATATCGCTATCCGAGCAGCCGGACACTATACCGCAAACCATGCAGGCCGCGATAATTAGTTTTGCTACAATAGACACTTTTTTCATCTGGATTTGTTTTTACAAATTCATTTCAATGCTCATAATCAATAAATTGCACGAATGCGAAAGCTGAGCTGATGTATCTTTAGCATTCTACCTCCCCACAAATAACGGGAGAAGTTTTTTTTTAAAGATGTTCGTGATCTCGCTTTGCTCGGCTGCGCCGGCGTCAGAACAAATTCGGAAATACGAGGGAGAGTATAAGCACCAGCATCCCCAGCAGCAGCACGAAGACCGTTTTTTTCCCTGCCCCCTTCCACTCGCGGAGGATGATTCCCCAAACGTTGCTGAAGGTCACGTTGAGCGACATGAGAATGCTCCACGAAAAAGCCAGCATAATCGGATTTTCTTTCAGGAAGCTTTGCCCCATGCCCAGCCCAAAGAACTGCAAGTACCACAGCATGCCGGCCAGGGCGCAAAACAGGAGGTTGTTGACGAGCGTACCGCCCGAAACGGAAAAGTACTGCCCGCCCGTTCGATTTTTCACATTCTGGTAAACGCAGTAGATGGCGTTGGTGATAAATCCGCCAAAGGTTACCAGCAGTGTTGCCGGCAGGGTAGCGTAGAGCTCGGCAGCGTTTAAGCTCAGCAGGAGGGTTTTAATCGGGGCTCCGGCATTCAGGCCGAGGTTGAAGCAGGCGCTCATAACGCCGGCCAGCAGCGCGATGAGCAGCCCCTTTTTCAGGGCGAAATCTTTCACGGCTTTTTTCTTTTCTTCCTCCGACATGTTTTGCGACCTCAGCGCACCCGCATAGCCAATGACGGCAATACCGGCAATGGCGATGCTCACGCCAACGATGAGCAGCCCCGTAACTTTTCCGGCTTCAGGAAAAAGCGCGGGCAGCAGGGGCGGGATTAGCGTTCCGAAAGCGGAGCAGGTGCCCAGCGACAGCGATTGCCCCAGCGCAACGCCCAGGTAGCGCATGCTTAAGCCAAACGTCAGCCCGCCTACGCCCCAGAGCACGCCAAATCCAATGGTTTTAAGAATAGCGGGGGCGCCAACCGACCCGATAACGCCAAACAGCGAATATCCTTCGGGCACCGCCAGCAGCGCGCCCAGCAAGGGAAACAGCAGCCACGCAAAGATACCCTGCACCAGCCAAAAATTTTCCCAGCCCCAGCGCTTTACCTTCTTAATGGGCACGTAGGAGCTCGACTGCCCAAAGCTGCCTACGGCAATAATGATAAGACCTATAACAATGCTTGACATAACCTTTTTTTTTAATTACGAATTAGGAATTACGAATTAGGAATTACGAATGAAATTTTGAACTGCTTTCCTCCTCCTCGTTTCCTAACGAGGGGGAGTCCTTGTCCTTGGGTTTTCAGCTTCCGCCAATTTTTCTCAGGTTCTGGTGCTCAGCACCTCTTTTTCGTAGCGCTGAATCTCCTTAATGTACTCTTCCGCCGGCAGGGTTTCGTTTTTGAGGCAGAAGTAGTCGTATATGGCGCTCCATGGGAGGGCTTTAGCCTCTTCGAGCAGGGCGAGTCGCTCAAAGTACTGCTCGCCGGCTTCGTATCCTCTCAGCAGGTCAATCGGTTCGAGCAGGGCTTGTAGCAGGGCTTTTTGCGTAGCGCGGCTGCCTATCACGTATGCGCCAATGCGGTTGATGGAGGCGTCGAAGTAGTCCAGGCCAATGTTGGTGCGGCTCAGGGCGCCTGCGCGCACAATCTCCTGCGCCAGCTGCAGCACGCTGTCGTTGAGGATAACGACGTGGTCGCTGTCCCAGCGCACCGGTCGGCTCACGTGCAGCAGGATTTCCGGCATGAAGAGCAGCAGGGAGGAAATTTTATCGTAGGTTTCCTCCGTGGGGTGAAAGTGCCCCATGTCGAGCGTGGCCATGATGCCATTTTGTACGGCGTAGCCCATGTAAAATTCGTGCGAGCCTACGGTAAAGCTCTCCAGCCCGGTGCCAAAGAGCTTGCTCTCCACGGCGTCCTTTACGTTTGGCAGCTTCACCGCAAAGATTTTATCCAGCGAATCCTTCAGGTTTTTGCGGTAGAGGAACCTGTCTACCGTAGCGTCCTTTGAGCCGTCGTGCACCCAGAGGTTGTGGCAGGCTTTAGCGCCGAGCTGTCGCCCCATTTCGTCGGCAATGCGTCGGCTGCGGATGGTGTGCTCCACCCAGAAGTCGCGGATGGCCTGGTCGCGGTGCGCCAGCGTCATGTCGCCGCTCTTGGGGTGCGAAAAGCTGGTGCTGTTAAAGTCCAGCTTAAGGCCGTTGTCCTTAGCCCAGTCTATCCAGCTCTGGAAGTGCCGGGGTTCTATTTGGTCGCGGTCTACCTTTTGGCCGCCAAAATCGCCGTAAATGGCGTGTATGCTTACGCGGTGATGGCCGGGAATGAGCGATGCCGCCTTCTTAATGTCATCCTTAACCTCCGCAAGGTTTCGCGCCTTGCCGGGGTAGTTGCCGGTTGCCTGTATGCCGCCGGTGAGGGGGCCGCCCGCGTTTTCAAACCCGCTGACGTCGTCGGCCTGCCAGCAGTGCAGCGAGAGCGAAACCTGCTGCAAGGTATCCAATGCCTTTGCGGCGTCAACTCCAAATTCGGCATAGCGAGCTACCGCATCGTCGTACGCCTTTCTTACTTTTTCTTCCAATTTCATTTTTTTTAGTTTAAGATATTCAACAATTCAACAGAACAAAAATTTCAACAGCAGCATAGGTTGCTTTTATAGAAAATTTGCTACCTTTGGGGGCAATTCTAAAGCAGGGTATTTTTCGGCGTCTTGTCGGCTTTTTTTTTGTACGCATGCGCGCGCCCGCCGCCTCGGATAGCCGGCGGCATCGCTGCACCTGCGGGGGTTTTACGCATTCATCTGCGGCAAAAATCCGATTTTGCGTCCGCAAAGATGGGATTATTTTGTGAATTATGCATTGAAAATAATGATTTATTTACTGTGATTTTTGATTTTTTTTTTTTGCATGAAAACAGACGAAAATATTCGCTATCTGGTAGCCAGCGAGCAGGACATGCAGTGGGGTTTGACCGTTTGCTCCATTGGCTTTCAATCGATTAATCCGAGCGAATCGTATCCCCCTCGGCATCACCCCAAGTCTTACCTCTTCAGCCCCAAGCGCGGGCGCGTGCTGGACGAATACCAGCTGATCTACATCACCCGCGGCAAGGGCAAGTTCTGCTCTGCCAACCAGCGCTCCACTGCCGTAAAGGAGGGGATGATGTTTTTGCTATTTCCGGGCGAGTGGCACACCTACTGCCCTGCGGAGCAAACGGGGTGGAGCGAGTACTTTATCGGCTGCAAGGGCTACACGATGGATCAGCGGATGGAGAAGGGCTTTTTGCTAAAGTCCTCGCCGATTTTTCAGGTGGGGCTGGACGAAGAGGTGGTGCGGCTTTACCACAAGGCGATGGAGGTGGCCGGCAAGCAGCGTCCGGGCTTTCAGCAGGTGCTGTCGGGGGTGGCCAACATGCTGGTAGGGATAGCGTATGCAAAGAACAAAGAGGTCAACTTTCAGGATAAGAAAATGCAGCTGCTGATAGACAGGGCGCGCGTCATCATGCTAGACCACGTGGGCAAAAAAATAACCCCCGAAATGATTTCCGAGCAGCTGGGCATGAGCTACTCCTGCTTCCGCAAAACGTTTAAGGAGTACACCGGCTTTGCCCCCATACAGTACATCCAGGAGCTTAAGGTGCAATACGCCAAAGAGCTGCTATGGACAACCCAGCACACCATTAAGGAAATTGCGTCCATGCTGAGCTTTGATAACGCAGAGTACTTTTCGGTATTTTTCAAAAAAAAGCAGCACCTCACGCCCTTAGAGTACCGCAACTACTCCAAAGGGTTGAGCTACAGCACCCCCGCTCACCTCGCCGAAGAGCAACAGTAAGAGGCGGGCGGCGGCTTGTAGAAGTTTATCTCCATCGCTTTCTATGTACAGCGTCAGAAAATGGCAGCGGGCTTTTTTAGCGCGCAGAGGACGCAGATTTTTATGATTTACACCGATTATAGCCCCGATGATGGGACGGGTGTAAATCACAAAAATCTGCGTCCTCTGTGCGCTATTTTCGTACAAGAAGCCCAGGCGAGCGGGCGCGTAGCATCCCCTTTTTTTCTTGCTAAATAAACCTGAACAATCGCCTCCACCTGATGTTGAGGGGGAACTTCCGGTCGGGGCTTAGGGAGAGCCATACGAACGAGGCTTTGCCTACGATGTGGTCTTCGGGCACGTAGCCCCAGAATCGCGCATCGAGGGAGTTGTGGCGGTTGTCGCCCATCATCCAGTAGTAGTCCATTTTGAAGGTGTAGGAGGCGGATTGCTCTCCGTTGATGAAGATTTTTCCATTTTTTTCCGTCAGCGTATTTCCTTCGTAGACCTCAATGGCGCGGCGGTAGAATGGGAGCGATGCGCTGTCTAAGGCAACGGTGGCCCCCTTTTTGGGTATCCAAATGGGGCCGTAGCGGTCTTCCGTCCAGTCCAGGTCGTCGCGCTGCGGGAATACGCGCTGCCCGTAGGCGTCCGGGTCGGTGTTGTTGCGCCTCACCATGTGCTGTATGTTGGTCAGCTTTCCTATTTTTTCGGCTTCGAGCAGCGTAAGCGGCATTTCGTACAGGCCGTGCTGGGCGCTGTACATGCGGTCGGCCTTGGGAATTTGCATGTTATCCAGCAGCTTTGAGTTGATGGGCGTTCCGTTGGTTTGTATGAAGTAGTTATGCTGCATTTGCGGGAATTGCTGCTGCGGCTGCCCGTTTACAAAGACTTGCCCGTCTACGACCCGTATGGAATCTCCGGGCATGCCAACGCAGCGCTTGATGTAGTTTTCGCGCTTGTCCACGGGGCGCACCAGGATGGTGTAGTTTTTCCAAACGTTGTCGCGCCCGTACTGCCTCACCAGGGCGTAGTAGCTTTCGTTTTGTCGCTCGGCCACCACCGTGTCGCCCTCCGGGAAGTTGAACACAACGATGTCGTTGCGCTTCACGGTGGAGTATCCCTTGAGCCTGCGGTAGGGATACTTGAGCCACTCTACGTAGGATGGGGAGTAGCGCGTAAAGGGCATGGTGTTGTGCACCAATGGCATGGCAATGGGGGTGTTGGGGATTTTTGGCCCGTAGGCAATCTTGCTCACAAAAAGGTAGTCGCCTACCATCATCGTTTTCTCCATCGAGGAGGTGGGGATGGTGTAGGCTTCGACAAAAAAGAGGCGAATGACGGTAGCCGCTACCACGGCAAAAATAATGGCGTCGAGCCACTCTAAGGCAACGTTGCGCTTCCGCTTCCCGTCGGCGCCCTTTTTCGGCTTCCAGAATGCCCAGCGCACCCTCCTGGTGACGTATATATCAAACACAACCGCCAACCCGATGAGAAACCAGTAGTTTCCTAACCAAACCACCCATAGCAGGTAGAGCAGGGCTACAAACCCAAACTTAAACCAGCGGTTGCGCAAAATAGTAGTGTGCTTCATGTTGTAGTTATTGTAGTTATTGTAGTTAAAGTAGTTAAATGTAGCTAAAGCAGCTATTGTAGCTACTGTAGCTACTGTAGTTATTGTAGTTACTCATTTACTCAGAAAAACTTTCGGCGACGAAACAGCGCCGCGCGTTGCACCGCGCGCAATCAATCATAATCTCAAGATTTAGCCCTAAAGATTTAGAAATTCCCCATCAGGTCATTCATTCCGAAGCAGCCTTGCTTACCCCTTATAAATTCTGCGGCAAGCACTGCTCCTAATGCAAATCCCTTTCGATTTTTGGCCACGTGGCTCAGGGTAATGTAGTCCACGTCGGATTCGTACTTCACCGTGTGCGTACCGCATACGCCAGGCTTTCGCAGCGATACGACGGGGAGCACGTCTTCCGTATCCGAGGCCTGGTTGACCCATTTTTTCAGCAGCTTCAGCTCGGACATCATCGCTTCGGCTAAGGTAACGGCGGTTCCGCTCGGCGCATCCTTTTTTTCGGTATGGTGCACCTCCTCCATGCTTGGCCTGTAGGCGCCGGCAAAGTTCATCATGGCGGCCAGCATTTTGTTGATGCGCAAAAAGATGTTCACCCCTACGCTGTAGTTGGAGGCGTAAAAAAAGGCGCCTTTCCGCTCCTCGCACTCCCGCTTGACGTCCTCCAGCTGCTCGAGCCAGCCCGTTGAGCCGCATACCACCGGAATGCCTGCCGCAAGGCAGCGGCGGATGTTGCCTGCCGCGGTGTGCGGCGAGGTAAATTCTATGGCAACATCGCATTTTTTCAAATTTTCGGGCGTCAGCTCATGCCGGTTATCCACGTCAACAGTGAGCGAAATGTGGTGGTTTCGCGCCAACGCCTCTGCTGCTACTTCTTTTCCCATTTTGCCGTACCCTATAAGAGCGATGTTCATACCTGTTTTTATATTTAGTCTTGAATAATTTGCGTAAAAGTACGCAATGGCGCTCAATGCGCCTTCCTTCACGCAGCTAATTTATACGAATTGAGCGGAGCGCTTCGCCGATGAATCGTTTTGCTGCCGCAAAAGTACATGAAAAACTCTGGTTTCCCAAGCGCGAGCAACGAAAAAAGTTTTTTTGCAGAGAAAAAAAAGTTTTGTAACTACTCAGGTAGCATATTTCATTGCAATCACAAAAGTAATAAAAATTCTCCTTGTGAAAACCTTGTGTTCTTTGTGTCTTCGTGGTATTTTTCCAACCACAAAGGAACAAAGTTCACAAAGATTTCACAAAGTGTGTTTTTGCA
>JAIROF010000049.1 GCA_031257655.1 Prevotellaceae bacterium
GTAAAACAACACCTTTTAAGTTTCGGATATGACAGATTAAAACAAACAGGAGAGCCGGGTGCAAGAAAAAGAACTAATAATCAATGGTTTGAAACACAGGATACGATAAGTTATTGGGAGGATTTTTATAAACAGAAAATTATGTACCCTGACATAACTGAAAAACTAAGTTTTTGTCTCTGCAATGAAGAAATATTCTGCAATAATACAGTCTATTTCATTTCGTCAAAAACAGAAAATCTCGAATATTTGTTGAAGTATCTTAATTCAAGTCTTATTAATTGGTATTACAAAACTCTTTCCGTACAATTAGGTGAAACTGCTGTTAGAATGTTCTCCATATATGTATTAAATATTCCCATTCCTAAAAATAGTAATGGGAGCATTTACGAATCATATAATTTAACGGAAGATGAAATCAAATTTATTGAAACTATATCTTGTAACTCATAATATAATTTTCATATTCTTGTAAACCTAATGCAAATAATAATGCCCTTTCTAATCGAAAATCAGCATAGTCTTCGCCGTTTTGCATATCTTTTACTAGAATGTCAAAATTTTCTGCAATAATTTCTTCAAAACGAGGAATTTTGATTTCTTCAAAAAAGATTTTAGATAATTCTCTTGCGCCTCCTTGCAACTCAGGAAAATTATCTCTATAACAAATTTTGAAAACATTTGAGTTAAAAAAAGCTGTTAACCATGCTAAGTTTTCTCCCGTAATGATGAAACATTTTTGATTTGTAAAGTATCCTTCATTATCTAAGAAAAAAGGCATGTATTTTGTCATATTTGGATATATAATTTTCTGTTTATAAAAATCCTCCCAATAATTAGCACCCCATCGTTGTAGTGCATACCATTCATAACGGATTCCTGTTTCAGTCTTGTTCCGGTTAGACAGCTCTAATTTATATTGCAATAAATGATTATAAATAGCAGGATATTGTTTTTTAAATGCTTTTTCTGCTTTTTCGGAAGCGCCTTGTATTGTTGAATCTGTATGCAATGGGAAGTGCCAAGGAATAAATAAAATATACAAATCTGCAAAGTCATAACCATACCTTTTTATGTCTCTGCCACGCAAAATAGGTCGTATAATTTCTGCTGATTTTGGGTCTTTGGCTATTAGCTCATCTTTTTTCTTTCCGTCGATGATAAATGCCTCGTTGTATCCTGTCAGGATGCCGCGATAGATATTTATATCCCAATTCTTCAGCGGTATTCCAACCTCCTCAATCTTAGCCTTTATGCGCTGCTCGATGGGCGATAGGATCACCCAGCTCTCCGCCCCGAAGCGGCAGGCGGACGAGGATTGCCTAAAGTAAACGCTGATCTTTTGCCTAAAATAATTGTATAATTAAATTAGACTATTTTTGCAATTAATATAGGCATCTAAATTATTAACTTAAACAAAAAAAACATGATTTACGGCTACATTCGGGTAAGCACCGACAAGCAAACTGTAGAAAACCAACGTTTTGAAATCAACCAGTACTGTGAGCGAAACGCCATGGTGGTGGATAAGTGGATTGAAGAAACCATTTCGGGAACAAAAACAGTCCAAGAACGAAAGCTCGGCAAGCTCCTCAAGAAGATGAAGCGAGAGGATATCTTGGTTTGCTCGGAGCTGTCGCGGCTGGGCAGAAACCTGCTCATGATTATGGGAATACTCAACGAGTGCATGAACCGCGATATTCAGGTGTGGACAATCAAAGATAGCTACCGCCTGGGTAGCGACATCAACAGCAAAGTCCTTGCCTTCGCTTTTGGGCTGTCCGCCGAAATCGAGCGCAACCTCATTTCCCAGCGCACCAAAGAAGCCCTTGCCCGTAAGCGCGCCGAGGGCGTAGTATTAGGCCGCCCGAAAGGCAGCAAATCCAAAGTCAAGAAGCTGACCGGAAAGGAAGCCGAAATAAAAACCCTGCTGGATAAAAAGGTGTCGAAAAGCGCCATCGCACGGATATTAGGGGTACACCGGCTCACGGTGGCGCAATTTGTGAAAGATATTGCGGCGGGAAAACCCTGATGCAAAAGTACCCTTTAGCATCCGGCATTGCCAACCCCTGAGCTGAGCTGAGCTGAGCTGAGCGTAGCGACCTCACGAACACCTCTATAAAACGCAAGGTGAGTAACGGGCGACCACCTACCGTAGCATGGGGTAAAACCCCATGCTGCTTTTCACACAGCCTCCTTTGGAGAAGGGCCGGGGGTGAGGCCTAACAGCGTAGCTTTTGCCTCAGCCGCGCCTTCTTTTGGGGGGTTCTATAGGTTCCCGCTAAAAAAAATCGCAAATTATTTTTGCACTTATACCGAAAAGAGCTATCTTTGCAGCCCGTTAAGCGTAAGCGTAAAATGCAAACGCAAGCATTGGCGGCGTCGCTTTCCTGCCGTGCTCCGCCGGTTGGGGGGGGCGGCTTAAGGGAGGTTTTGTTTAACTGTTTGTCAGATGGGCGGCCGCAAGGCTACGTTTGACCTCAACCAAAAAAAATTTTATCAAGATGAAAAGGACTTTTCAGCCTTCCGTGCGCAAGCGTAAGAACAAGCACGGCTTTAGAGAGAGGATGTCAACCGCCAACGGTCGCCGCGTGCTGGCTGCACGTCGCGCCCGAGGCCGCAAAAAGCTCACCGTTTCCGACGAGCCAAGGTACAACAAGTAGGCCGCTACTACGCTACGCGGCAAGCTTGGCTAAAGTTAATAGCCACGAACGCACGAAAGGCAACAGCATCGCTGCTGCTTTTGTGCGTTTGTGGCTATCGGGCTTTTTGGGGGCGCTTGGGCCGAAGCTTACGCCTCGGCGCTACTTTTGCTCTTCTTGACCAAAATATAGTAGTAAACAATCCAGCCTGCCCCTAAAAATAAAAATGGGAGAGAAAAAACCATCATCCTCCGTAAGTCGCCGGCCAGAATGCCAATCGTGAGGCTTAAGCCGACAGCAGCCCAAATAATACCCCTCCGGAGATATTTGAGCGAGCTATCGCTTTGCTTAAGGTCGATGGGCGCCACTCCTTTTTCGATGGTTGCCATGCGCTCTTTGTGCAAATTTGTCAGCGCCAACCGTAAAACGATGAAGCTTGGCACAGCTACGAAAACGATTATGATGATGGGCGTTAATTGTCGCACAATCATCTCAACATCGACTCCCCCCTCTGCGCCGGAAGCGACGGATTGCACCACGTAGATGGTGTCGCGCAAAATTTCCTGTTCCATAGTAAATAATTTTTAAAGTTTGCTCTTTTGACGCGACGCCACAAAAAAGGTTACAAAATCCGGACAAAAATATTTTTCTGTAACCAAAATGCTACCTTTGCGTCAAAACGGGCATGGAGAATGAGCGGCTATACGTAAAGCAAGCGCTGGAGGGCGACGCCAATGCCTTTGCCCGCATTGTGCAGCTGTACAAGGACAGGATGTACGGGCTGGCGCTACGCATTGTCCGCTCGCCCCACGACGCGGAAGATCTGGTGCAGGACGCTTTTGTGAAGGCGTACGAAAACCTCCACCGCTTTAAGGGCAAATCGCAGCTGAGCACGTGGCTGTACAGCATTACGTACAACGCTGCCATTTCGTTTACGCGCAAAAAGAGAGCTGCCTCCACCGGAGCCAACAGGCCGGATCCGAGCTGCCTCCCAGCCCCCTGGCAAGGCTCCGACGGCAAGCGCGAAGCCCAGCTGCGGCAGCTGGAGCAGGCGCTGGAAAGGCTACGGGATGACGACCGCGCAATCATCTTGCTGCACTACCGGCAAGGCTGCGGAGTGGCGGAAATTGCCAAGATTGTGGGGATGAGCGCGAGCAACGTAAAGGTACGGCTGCACCGCGCACGAAAAAAGCTACAGGATTTAATGAGCATGAACCGCCATGAGTGATACGCAACATAGCAGCGACGATAGCCTCCGCCGGCTGTTTTTGCAGCTGCATCAGCCGGTAACCGGCGCAGATTTTGAGCAGGAGGTGATGCGAAAAATACGCATTGCGGCGCTAAAAAAGCGGCAGTCGAAGCTATGGGAAGTAAAATCTACCCTCCTTGCCGCCGCCGTTGCCGCCGCCGTTGCCGCCGCCGCTTGGATGGCAATGACGGCGCTGGGGGAGCTGCAGCTTTTTTTTGGCGCCTTGGGGCAGCAGCTCGCGCAACAGGCCGGCGCAGGGTGGCTGCTGCTGCTGCGCAATGCCCTGTCGCCAGAGGAAGTCGCCTACCTGATGGTAGAAGCTGCAATCGTAGCCCTTGCTGCCTGCCTGTCGAATAGAAAAGGCTTGAGCGCTTGGAATTTTTGAGGGTTCAGGAGGATGACGGACAGGCAGAGCGCCATGCCACTTCCCCCCAACCCGTCATGCTGTTTACGGTTTAGGCATGATATAGCTCCTAAATAAAAAAAATCACGCTACTACTTTGACAACCATCCACAAGAAGATACTCGCCTGCGGGCGCCTCACCCCCGACGAATGCCTTGCGCTGTACCGCTCGGCTTCGCTGCCGGAGCTGGGCGTCATGGCGAGCGCCGTGCGCGAACGGCTCAACGGCAGGTACGTTTACTTTAACCGCAACGTGCACATTGAGCCTACCAACGTGTGCGCCAACCGCTGCCTGTTTTGCTCCTACCGGCGCAACGAAGGACAAAAGGGGAGCTGGGACTTGAGCTTGGACGACATTTTTGCCATCGCCCGGCAGCACGTCGGCTCGGATATTACGGAGGTGCACATCGTGGGCGGCGTGCACCCCCGCCATACGCTCGACTTCTACGAGCGCATGGTGGGCGGCGTGCGCCGGATTTTGCCCGGCGCGCACATTAAGGCCTTTACGGCGGAGGAGCTGTGGCGCATGGCGCAGCAGGCGGGGCTGCCGGTGGGCGAAGTGCTGGCGCGGCTCAAAGCCTGCGGGCTGCAATCCATCCCCGGCGGCGGCGCCGAAATCCTGAACGACGACCTCCGCGCCCGCATTTGCCCCGAAAAGGTCTGCGCTCAGGGCTGGCTGGACGTGCACCGGAGCGCACACGCCCAGGGCATTCCCTCCAACGCAACCATGCTCTACGGGCACGTGGAAGCCTACGAGCACCGCGTGGAGCACCTGCAGCGCCTGCGCGACCTGCAGGACAAAACGGGCGGCTTTAACGCTTTCATTCCGCTCAAATTTTTCAGCAAAAACAACCGCCTGTCGGCAACCGGTGAGGCATCGGCCATCGAGGAGCTGCGCAACATGGCAATATGCCGCATCTTTCTCGACAACATCCCCCACATCAAAGCCTACTGGCCGATGTGCGGCAAGGCGGTGGCGCAGCTCGCGCTCTCGTTTGGCGCCGACGACCTGGACGGCACCATCGACGACAGCACAAAAATCTACGCCATGGCCGGAGCCCACGACAAAGCGCCCAAAATGACGGTGCGCGAACTCTGCCAGCTGGCGCAGCAATCGCGCTTTATACCCGTGGAGAGAGACTCGCTTTACCATGCAATTAAGCAATATTAACGATTTTTGCTTTGATTTTCGGCGGGGTAGGGTTTACTTTGCAGCTTGTACCGTAGGGTTGAAACTTATTACATGGGAAAAAAAATTAAAATCAGCAGAAAAAATACGCGCACCGCGCAAGGCTTCCTCTGGCGAATGTGGAATAACTTTTACGTGCGCCACCTCATCCTGGCGGCGAGCACGGTGGCGCTGGCGCTGCTGCTCGTCAGCCTGTGGCTCATGGTGTACACGCGGCACGGGAAAACCTTTGCGCTGCCCGAATTTATCGGCCTTTCGCTCGCCGACGCCCAGCGCCTGGCAAGGGAAAAGCACCTGCGCATTGAGGTCATCGATTCGGTCTACATCGCCGGAAAGCAGCGCGGCTCGGTGATTGAGCAAAACCCCAAGCCAAAAGTGCGGGTAAAAAACAACCGGACGGTTTTTTTGACGCTCAACGCCACGGCCGCCAAAAAGGTAACCGCCCCATCTGCAGTGGGGCTATCGCTGCGGCAAGCTAAGGCAACCATTGAGCTGCAAGGCTTAGAGGTAGGGCGGCTAATCTTTACCTACGACATCGCCTCGGGCAACGTGATTGGGCAGCTCCACGCCGGACGTACCCTCAACGCCGGACGGCAGCTCAACGCCGGCAGCAAGGTTGACCTGATAATCGGCAAAAACCACGGCTCGGAGCACACCGTGCTGCCGCACCTTAAGGGGTTTTCGCTCCCCCTCGCCAAAAGCAGCATCATAGAAGCTTCGCTGAACATCGGCGCGGTGCGCTACGACGAATCCGTAAAAACCGTGGCGGATAGCCTCGAAGCAAGAGTATACGCGCAGCAGCCCGCTGCCGGCGACCACACCTCGCTGGAGGTGGGGTCGTCCGTCAACATTTACCTTACGGTTAACCCAGCCCGCTTGGGAGAATAGCATCGCATGAGGAAACTTCGACATACAGGGACGCTCCTGCTGGCGCTGGCCGCCGTTGCACCCGCAGCGTCGGCTCAGGAGGCGCTACAGCAGCTTTTCCCCCGGCCCAGAATCGCCGCCCCCGCCGCCGCCCGCCAGCTGGCGCCGGGCAGCCCCGACACGCTCAACCTGCCCTTTTTCGACGACTTTTCGCAGCAGCCCTACGGCGCGCCCGACCGTAGAAGGTGGACAGACAACGCGACGTTCATAAACGACGCCTACGGCGTAAATCCCCCCACCAAGGGCGTTGCCACGTTCGACATCCTGGACGCCGGCGGGCACGTGTACCGGCACGTGGGCAGCTCGTCCGCAGGCGCCGACACGCTCACCTCACGCCCAGTACGCCTCAGCCCTGCCCACGCCGGCGTGTACCTCAGCTTTGCCTACCAGCCAAAGGGCATGAGCGACGACATGCCGGAGCAGCCCGATTCGCTGACGCTACAGCTCTACGCCCCGGGAGTGGGGTGGATTGCGGCCTGGCACGCCTCCCCGGATACCTTCCGCGTCGATTCCGTCAAGGTGCTTAAGGAAAAGTATTTTTTGCAAACCCCGCACGACAAAATAGCGGCGGCCGCCGACATTACCACCCAATTTTTTAAGGTGATGATCGGCATAGGCGACGCGCAATTCCTGCAGCCGGGCTTTCGGTTTCGCTTTATCAGCTACGCCACGCGAAGCCACTCCGACGTGCCGGGCAGGCTGGGCAACTGCGACATCTGGAATTTAGACCTGGTTTACCTCGACAAAGACCGTAGCGCCTCCGACACCATGCTCACCGACGTAGCCATAGCGCGCCCCCCGCAAAAGCTGCTCAAGGAGTACCACGCCATGCCGTGGCAACACCTCAAGGGCAGCCCCACGGCGCAGCAGGAGCAGCTGGTCTCCGCCGCAGAGGGACGAACAGGCGTAGCCATTGCCTACGCGCTGGGCAACCTGGGGGGCAGCACAACGGGCCTGCGCACCGACTTTGAGGTAACCTGCGCCAAGGGTGCGCCCGCTGCGCAAGCAAAGAAGTACTCCGGCGGCGCGATTAACATACAGGCGGACACCGCCCGCGCATACGAATTCAACCTGCCGCTGAACGATTTCCTCAACACGCCGCAGCCAAACGCCGATTCGGTGGCGTTCGACATTAAAACCATCATCTTTGACTATACCGTCAACCCAAGGCTGCTGAACGAGCTGCGCACAAACGATACCGGAATGTTCCGCCAGGTGTTCTACGACTACTACGCCTACGACGACGGCACCGCCGAAAACGGGTTTGGCGTCTTTGGCGCAAACGTTTCCAGCGCTAAGGTGGCGGTAAAATACTTTTCCTACCTGCGCGATACGCTCAGCGGAGTTTACATCCACTTCAACAGCACGCAGGACAGCGGAAACATGCACCAGCTCAAGCTTGCGGTGTGGAGCGACATGGGCGGCCTGCCCAACGACGAAAGCATGCTCTACCTTGAGCCTAACCTCATGCCCCGGTACGACAGCCTCAACGCCTTTACCTACTACAAGCTCGCCTCGCCGGTAGTGGTCGAGGGCACGTTCTACGTGGGGTGGGTGCAGCAGGCCTCGGCAATGCTCAACGTGGGATTTGACCGCAACAGCCGCCCCGCAGGAAAAATGTTCGTCAGCACCAACGGCTACACGTGGCAGCACTCGGTGTACGACGGGCAAGGCGCGCTCATGGTGCGCCCGTCGTTTGCAAGGCGAACAGACTACGCCAGCGCCGTTGCCCGCACCGCAGAGGCGCCCCTCAGCCTTGGCGCTTACCCCAACCCCGCGCGCAACGAGCTGCGCCTGCGCCTGCCCGACGAGCTGCGCAGCGCACCGTTGACCATAGAAATCTTCAACATCCTTGGCCAGCGCGTCCGCCACGAAGCGCTCGCCTCCGAAACGGTAAACGTTGCGCCCCTGCCGCAGGGCGCCTACATCATCCGCCTTTGCCGGGGAACAAAAAATGTGGGGTACGCAAAGTTTGTGAAGAACTAAAAACTAAAAACTAAAAACTAAAAACTAAGAACTAAGAACTACGCTTGAATATCTACGATCGGCGTAGCGTGGGCGCTACGTCGGGTTAAAAGCAAGGCCATAGCCTTGCAAAACTTAACTCGGCGTAGCGTGGACGCACGCTGAGCGCGTGATGTCATCTCGGCGCCGCAAGCACCCTTCCAAATTTCCTGCCACCAAAAAAACATGCCAAAGCCGCTTTTCTTCGCGAAAAATTGGTATCTTTGCGGCGAACACCAAACGCTGCAAGACCATGATTGTAAAAGAAAAAAAATCGCATATACCCCGCTACGATGAAGATGAAACGCTGATGAGCAAAGAGGACTTCTTTGCAAAAATCAATAAATCGCTGGCAGAAATAAAGGAGGGGAAAGCAACAGTAGCCAGTACAAAAGAGGAGCTGGCTGCTTTTCTGGAAAGCGTATGACTGCTGCCTACATTTCAGACACTGCCAAAGCAGACATCGCCCGCTCTGCATTTGGGCATTACGACGACAGGTAGGAGCAGCAGCCGAAAATTGCCCGCAAAAATCGTACAGTCGCCATAAATGTGCCATAAACAACCCGCCGAGCAATGATTAGCATGCTACAGCCAATGTTTTACGCTCGTTTTACCCCCAAATAAAAAAATCTGTCGTTATCTGTTTTAACCTGTGTCGTCTGCGTGCTTTTCGCACAGCCTCCAAAGGAGAGGGGTGGCTTGCGCCGAATGTCGAGTCCCTGCTCCCCCTCTCCTTTGGAGAGGGGTCGGGGGTGAGGTCTGCTGAGTAAATCAGCAAGATGACATTGCGAAAGTTGAATTTTTATATGCAAGGCTGGAGCCTTGCTGTTAACCCGACGTAGCGTGGACGCTACGCCGAGCGGGGGTACGCAAAGTTTGTGAAGAGCTAAGAGCTACGCTTGAATATTTACGCTCGGCGTAGGCGCTATATACTGCGCTCGGCATAGTTTTGTGTAAAAATAGCACGCAGATGGCGCAGATTTTTATGATTTGCGCAGATGAAAAAACGGCTAAAATCTGCGCAAATCATAAAAATCTGCGCCATCTGCGCGCTAAAAAAACAAATCGCAGCTTTCGACCGTGCGAAGTATAAATAGAATAATTAATGCAAAAACCTACAATACATTTCATTCATTGAACCACACCACAGCCACCGACGACGCCGAGGAATCGGACATGTACGAGCACTTCAGCTTTACGGCCGACAGGGGGCAAGCCGTTGTGCGGGTAGACAAGTTCCTGACCAACCGGCTGGAGCACGTGTCGCGCAACCGCGTGCAGAACGCTGCCGACGCCGGAAATATTCTGGCCAACGGTACGCCTGTAAAATCGAGCTACAAGGTAAAGCCGCTTGACGTTGTTTCGGTGGTTTTGCCGTATCCGCCGCGCGTCGTAGAGATTACCCCCGAAAACATCCCGCTCCACATCCTCTACGAAGACGACGATGTGATTGTGCTCAACAAGGCGGCGGGCATGGTGGTGCATCCGGGGCACGGCAACTTTAGCGGCACGCTGGTAAACGCCCTCGCATGGCGCCTGCGCGACTTGCCCCTGTTTGCTGAGGGAAGCGTCAGGGCCGGGCTGGTGCACCGCATCGACAAAAATACGTCGGGCGTCATGGTGGCGGCAAAGAACGAAATCGCGCACAACCGCCTCGCCAAGCAGTTTTTTGACCACACCATTGAGCGCCTGTACGTGGCCTTAGCGTGGGGCACGCCCGCCCCGCCGGAGGGCGCCATCACGGGTAATATTGGGCGCAGCGCGCGCGACAGAATCCGGATGCAGGTCTTTCCCGACGGCGAGCAGGGCAAGCGCGCCGTGACCCACTACCGCGTGACGGAGAGCCTTGGCTACGTGTCGCTCTTGGAGTGCAGGCTCGAAACGGGGCGTACGCACCAAATCCGGGCGCACATGGAGCATATTGGGCACCCGCTGTTCAACGACGAGCGGTACGGAGGAAATGTAATCCTGAAGGGAACAACGTTTAGCCGATACCGGCAGTTTGTGCAAAACTGCTTCGAGGCGCTACCCCGCCACGCCTTGCACGCAAAGGTGCTGGGATTTGCGCACCCCTCCACAGGACAGGCTATGCGCTTTGAAACGCCGCTGCCGCAAGATATGGCAGCGGTGGTAGAGCGCTGGCGAAAGTACGCAGGCGGCTGACGACGGCGCTGCGCGGGTACTGCCGCCTACGTAAGCAGCGAATGGCGCATAATCTCCTGCTGAACGGTTGCCTCGGCGATAGAAATAAACGGCGGCTCTTCGCTGCGCAGGCCGGCAACAAAGCTCGCCAGCTCCTTCTCTCGGCTTTCCGCTTCGGACAGGAAAGGAAAGGAAAGCATTTCCCCGTCAAACGCCTTAGCGTCCGCCGCGCGCTTCAGCACGTTCACCACCGCTATGCCCTTGCTGCCGAAAAAGCGCAGCTCGTGCCGCGCCGTAAGGGCGCCGCTGCTCAACCAAAAGTAGGCGGAGGCCGTGTTGACAAAATCGGCGCGAAAGCCAAGCACGCTAACGTTGCGGGGAACAATGGCGCGCAGCTTCTCCACCTTGCCGAGCTTGGCCTTCACGGCGCCGGCAACCGCCATCGCCTCCGCGTGCAGGCCGGATACCGCCGGCGGCTTGCTGCCTTCAAAATCAATGTACACCTGCACCAGCTTCACCTCGCCAACCTGCTGCAGCACGTCGAAAATGCGCCATTCGTACAGCTGCGAAGCCGAAAATTGCAGCTTTACGCCGGCCTCGGCAACCAGCTTGCCCAGCTGCTGCGCTTCGCCCGGCAGCAGCGCGTGGCGCTGCACAAACAGGTGGCAAAGAGCCTGCACGTACGGGCCAACCTCCGTGAGCGAGCGCAGCGTATGCACAAACACCAGGTTGACGTCGCTGTCCGGCGCAGCGCCGAACGTTGTCGCGCAGCCAAGACGGTGAAGGCAGCGGACAAAATCTTCCTTTTCGGTGGTAAAGTTAAGCAGCAAGGCTTTCATTTTATCGACTTTTAATTATGCAAAAATAGCTAACCCAAGCTTATATAGCCAAGTTACTTATCAACAAACCGTTAACTTTGATTGTAAATATATGGTAGTAAGGCGAATGTAGCTTGTTTTGTAAATTTATTTTCGCGCCGCCGCCTTGTAGAACTTGGATTTTTCATGTAAGTTTGCACCTCAAAAAAACAAGAAAATGCTGCTTGATTCGCTTCAACATAAAGGATTACGCCAACGATTGCTGCAAACGCTGTACAGCAAGGGGGTGAGCGACGAGCGGGTGCTCACGGCGATGGGCGGCGTGCCGCGACACTTTTTCCTTGAGCGCGGGCTCGACAAAATCGCCTACGACGATAAGGCGCTCCCCATCGGCGCGGGGCAAACGATTTCGCAGCCCTACACCGTGGCGTGGCAAACGCAGCTGCTCCACGTGGCGCCGGGCGAAAAGGTGCTGGAAATCGGCACCGGCTCCGGCTACCAGGCCGCCGTGCTCTGCGAGCTGGGCGCCAACCTGTACAGCATTGAGCGCCAACGCCTGCTCCACGAAAAGGCCAAAAGCTTGCTGGCGCAAATGGGGTACCACCCCACCCTCATCTACGGCGACGGCTTTGAGGGGCTGCCATCCCAAGCCCCCTTTGCAAAGATAATCGTAACCTGCGGCGCAGGCCATGTGCCCCAGCCGCTGCTCAGCCAGCTGGCGGTGGGCGGGAGAATGGTGATCCCCGTAAAAACAGAAAAGGCGCTGCACATGTTCGCCTTTGACCGCGTAAGCAAAACCGAAATCCGGCAAATCAAGCTCAACGAATGCTCATTTGTGCCCATGCTACAGGGCCTTAGCTGAAAAATACTATGGAAATAAAAACGTTTATATTCAACCCTTTTCGGGTCAACACCTACGTAGCGTGGGACGAAAGCGGCGAATGCATCTTCATCGACGCAGGCTGCAGCGCCGAGCGGGAGCAAGGCCGCATAGCCGAATTTGTTGCAGAAAAAAACCTTACGCCCGTTGCGCTGGTCAACACGCATGCGCACGTTGACCACATTGCAGGCAACGCCTTTTTGTGCACGCGCTACGGCATCGACAGCTACCTGCACCGGGACGACTTCTACAACCTCAGCCACGCTGCCGCCCACGGCCGGATGTTCGGGCTTGAGGCGCCAACGCCGCCAACCCCCAAAGCGCTCGGCGCCGACATCGCGTTTGGCCGCACGCGCCTGCAGGTGCTGCACACGCCCGGGCACAGCAAGGGCTGCGTTTCGCTCTACGGCGAACGGCAAGGCGTAGTGTTCACCGGCGACACGCTGTTTAAGGGCAGCATTGGCCGCTCCGACCTCCCCGGCGGAGACCTCAACCAGCTCATGAGCAGCCTCCACCTCGTCCTGATGTGCCTCCCCAACGAAACCATCGTAAAGCCCGGACACGGCTTCGAAACAACCATCGGCAGCGAAAAATGGCAAAACCCCTTCCTGCAGCCAACCGAGTGAACGCAACCGGCGAGTGCGCAGCATGAGCAAGCCCCGCAGGTAGCCTACCTGCGGGGCTTGATAACGCCGCATCTCATGCGGCGGTGCTTTTTGCTTGCGAAAAAAAAGCCGAAAAATTCTACCGCTGTTAGCGTTCAGCAAAAATCACTTTGCCAGCTGCAAGCCTTTCAGCTTGTCCCATGCGCCCCGCGTAAAATCGGGCACCTGTACCGGCGCCGAGCTGTTGGCAACGGAAATCTTGGAGAGCTCCGTAATAGCCGACCACTCCGCAGCGTCGTACACATCCTGATCCAGCGGCAAGCCGTTGCGCAGGCAGTATACCAGGCGGTAGTCCATGATGAAGTCCATGCCGCCATGTCCGCCCACCGTTTTTGCAAATTCGCCCACCTCCTGCACAATGGGGTGCTCGTAAACCTTTATCAGGCTGTCCATTTTTTCCTGGCTCAAGGCGCTGTGAGCGTTTGGCTCCAGGGCGATGGCGCGCTTCGGGTACTTCTGCGCAAAGCCTTTGGTGCCCGACACCAAGTGGATGCGGCTGTAGGGGCGCGGGCTGGCAACGTCGTGCTGAATGAGGATGGACTTGCCCTTGGCGGTTTTTACCAGCGTAGTGTTCATGTCGCCCTGCCGGTAGGACGTTTTTGCCTGCTCCGAATCTTCGCCAAAGCGCTCCTTGGCGTAGGCCGTCATGTTGAACTGGTCGGTGGAGAGGGATACGAGGTAGCTCATCTTGTCGCCGCGGTGAATGTTCAGGATTTGGCAAATAGGGCCTAAGCCGTGCGTTGGGTAGAGGTTGCCGTTGCCTTCGGCGTTTTCTTTCAGCCGCCAGTAGTCCCAGTAGCCTTTCAGCCCCGGACGCTTCACCTTTTCCTCTTCGCCTGCTTTTCCGGCGCCCGGCTGGTACGATTCGGCGGCGTTGAGGCGCTCGTTGAAGTTCAGCTCCCGCAGGTCGTGGATGTAGGCGCCCTCTACGTGCACCACCTCGCCGAACACGCCCTGCTGCGCCATGTTGAGCGTTGCCATTTCAAAGAAGTCGTAGCAGCAGTTTTCCAGCTGCATGCAGTGCCGGCGGGTTTTTTCGGCGGTGTTGACCAGCTGCCAGCATTCGTCGATGGTGCGCGCTGCGGGCACCTCAATGGCTACGTGCTTTCCGTGCTCCATGGCGTAAACCGCAATGGGCGTATGCAGCGCCCAGTGGGTGCAGATGTAGATGAGGTCAATGTCGTCCCGCTCGCACACCTGCTTCCACGCCTCCTCGCCAATGTACTCGTCGGCTTTGGGGCGCTCTCTTCGCGCCAAGTTTTCCTGAACTCTGTCGAGGTTGTACTGCTCCAAATCGCAGATTGCTTTTACCTCTACACCTTCGATGTAGGTAAACCGGTTAACGGCGCCCGGCCCCCTCATGCCCAGCCCGATGAACCCAACGCGCACGACCGGTATCGGGTCGCAGCGCAGCAGCAGCACATCGGTTTGTCCGGCAGGCCGTGCAGGCTCCGCCACCGTGATTACGTTGCCCTGCTCGCAGGACAAGGTGAGCATTGCGGCGCCCGTAAGCGACAGGCACAGCGCAAGTGCAGTAATTTTTGTACGTTTCATTGCTTGTAATTTTTTTTAAGATGATGGTTATGGAGAATTGCTACTTTTCCTCTTTTTTCTCAACCCTGCTTTCGGACAAAAACGAGCGGTTGTAGCGGATACCCATAACGTCGTAGCGCGTCATCAGCTGAATGAGGCGCTCCTGAAAGCTGTCGTAGTCCCGCTTTTCTTTTGGTATCCACCCAACTTCTGCAACGGCTGCCGCGCGCGGGTAGGCCATGTAGAGCACGTGCCCAAAGTTCGGCATGTACTCCGTCCACACGTTAGCCTGAAATCCGAGCACCCGCTTGGCTTCCTCTGCGGTTAAGCCTGCCGGAGTAGGCTCGTAGGAGTAAACCTTCCATATCGGCACGTAGCCGCCAATGGTGTGCGGCTCCGTTTTGGGGTTTGCCTGGTAGTAGTCGAAGTAGGCGTAAGCGTTGGGCGTCATGATGACGTTGTTGCCGCTGCGAATGGCCTTTACGATAGCGTCGCTGCTTGCCCACGTGCGCCAGTACATGACGGTTGCGCTCGGCGTGACGCCGCCCTCCAGAATTTCGTCCCAGCCGATAATTTTCTTTCCCTTGCCGGCAAGAAATTTTTCAATTCGGGCAATGAAGTAGGATTGGAGCTCGTGCTCGTCCTTCAAGCCCTCCTTTTTTATCCTTTCCTGACAGGCGTGGCAGCGCGACCAGCGCACCTTTGGCGCTTCGTCGCCGCCAATGTGGATGTACTCCGAGGGGAAAAGCTCGGCCACCTCCGTCAGGATGTCCTCCAAAAAGGCGAACGTTTCGTCTTTGGGGCAAAAAATATCGTTGAACACTCCCCAAAGGCCTTCCACCTCAAATGGCCCGCCGGTGCAGGAGTACTGTGGGTAGGCTGTCAGCGCGGCAACGGCGTGCCCCGGCAGCTCTATTTCGGGGATAACCGTAACGAAGCGCTTTTCGGCGTAGGCAAGCACCTCCTTCACGTCGTCCTGCGTGTAGAAGCCGCCGTAGCGGGTGTTGTCCCACTGCCGCTTTTCGGGGGCAACGTAGGCGCCTTTCAGCGTGCGGTTGCGGTAGGCGCCCACCTCCGTCAGCTTCGGGTACTTTTTGATTTCGAGGCGCCAGCCCTGGTCTTCCGTCAGGTGCCAGTGGAAAGTATTCATTTTATGGTAGGCCAGCAGGTCGATGTACTGCATCACCTCGCTTTTGCTCATGAAGTGGCGGGCAACGTCGAGGTGCAGCCCGCGATAGCTGTACCGGGGCGCGTCCTCTATCTCAACGCAGGGGATAGCCCACTTTACGCCAACGGCCTGATGCCGGCTCTCAATCTGCGCAGGCAGCAGCTGGCGAATGGTCTGCATGGCGTAGAAAATGCCGCGGGGCGTTTTTGCCTCTACCTGCACGCCATTTTTCTTCACCGAAAGCTTGTAGGCTTCGTCGCCGCTCAGCTTTGGGTTGAGCGTACACGTCAGCGCGTTTTCGCTCGCCCCGCGCTCTACCACCGCCAGCTCAAACCCGGCGGCAAGCTTGAGCTGCTCGTTGAGCCGCGCCACGGCGTGCTGCATTTGCACGGTGTTTGCGCCCAGCACAATCTTAGTTTGAGGGTTAACGGTAAATTCGCCTGCCCGCACCGCGCATTTTGCCGGCAGCGGAATGAGGTTTAATGATGTTGAACTTTGAGCATGAACGGTTGCCGCAAAGAGAGCAGCGCATCCAAGCAGCGAAATTTTCTTTATCATAATTTGGATTTGGATTTGGAGTTTTGTTTTTTTTAATTGGATTTTGAGTAAAATAGCCACCTACGGAAGCGGTTGAATAAGGTATTCATAGCGGTATGAGCCATACTTGAGGCGGTACTGCTCTAAGGGCAGCGCACCCCAGCTGTTAATACCCGCTACACCCATTTGGCGATAGTCCACGTTGAGGTAGATTTCGTTGCGCTTGCTCAGCTCGCCGGAGTGGTATTGCCGCCTGTCTTTTTCGGGGTCTAAGTCGTTGATGGAGTAGAACAGCGCCGAAAATGCTATGGGCAGCGCGCCCGTTATCTTCAGCCCCCTCCCCTTTTTGTCGGTCAGCGAAAGCCAGCGCACGTCGGTTTTGTTGCCGTTTTCCTGCGGACGCACGTAGGGGAAAAACTGCTCGTCCACCGTACTCTTGTACAAGCCCACGTGGGCGGAGTAATTGCGGTCAACGTAGTTTTCCCAGGGGCCGCGGCCGTAGTAGGTCAGGTTGCTGTACTGCTTTGGCACGACAAAGCAGGCGCCGAATTTCGGCATCATGGGGTACTCTCCCTTTACTTTTTCAAAGCTGTTTGCTACGGCAATCGTGCCGCTGCCGTCCACCGTGTAGGCCTGCGTGAGCTTGGCGTCGCCGTTGAGCAGAGATTTTTCGGCAACAATCCGGTAGGCTTCGCCCTCCTGAGTAACCGTTACCGTTGCGGGCTCCGTTTTGCCGGCGTCGCGCCACACGCGCAGCGTGTTGTTTAAGCCTGCGCCGTGGTCGTTGTCGGTCATGGCCCGCCAAAAGTTGACTTGTCCGCCGCCGCCGCTGCCTATCAGCTTTTGCCCGTTGTAGGTATAGCTCTTGATAGCGCCCGTTTCCAAGTCAAACGTTACCGAGAAATTTTTTCCCTTTCCCGTCCACTCTTTTTCCGTTTGCGTAGCCCTGATTGGCGCTTGCGACGGAGCGAATGCAGGCGCTACAAAATCGGAGAGGGCAAATTGCTCGCAGGCGACCTCAAAATCCTTAGAGAGGAACGGCTCGGCAGCTTTCAGCTTGTAGCTTACGTTCAAAAAATATTCCTTGCCGGATTGGAGGGCGTAGGTTACGGGCAGCTTCACTTTTTCCGTTTGCTGCGGGGCTACGTTGAGGGTTTCCAGCCGCCCCGACTGCACGGGCACCCCGTTTTCGAGCAGCTCCCACGCAAGGTAGTAGCGGCTCAAATCGCGAAAATAGTTTTTGTTTTTCACCTCCACCTCGTAGCGTTGCCCGTTGGCGAGCGTTGTGCCGATGTTTTGGTACACCTTTTTCACCTCGTGTGCGCCGGGGTTGGGGATTCTCGCGGGGTTGACCACGCCGTTTATCAAAAAGTTGCGGTCGTTGCCCTTTCCCTCAAACACCGATTCCGGCTCAAAGTCGCCGCCGTAGGCGTAGAACGTTTTCCCGTTGCGGGTAACCTGCAAGCCCTGGTCTATCCAGTCCCAGATAAATCCGCCCTGCAAGGTCGGATACTTAGGGTCTTCTATCACCTCCCAGTACTCCTTAAAGTTGCCGAGGCTATTGCCCATAGCGTGGGCGTACTCCGAAGAAATCATGGGGCGGTCGGGGCGATTTTCTGCGTACCAGCGGAAGCCGTTCGGGCTGGGGTACTGCGGCACGTAGATATCGGTGTTCCACTCGTGCACGGCGCGCTCGTACTGCACGGGGCGGGTTGGGTCGGCTTTTTTCAGCGCGATGTAGGCGTTGTAGAAGTTGTAGCCGTTGCCGGCTTCGTTGCCCAGCGACCAGAACGTAACGCAGGGGTGGTTTTTGTCGCGCTCGTACATGCGCATCACGCGGTCGAGGTGAGCGGTGAGCCAGCGGTAGTTGTTGCCCAGCGTTTTGTCCAAGCTGTAGTACAGCCCGTGCGATTCGATGTTGGCTTCGTCGCAAACGTAAATTCCGTACTCGTCGCACAGCTCGTAAAACAGGGGATCGGAGGGGTAGTGGCAGGTTCGCACGGCGTTTACGTTGAGCTGCTTCATCAGCTCAATGTCCTTGCGCATGTCGGCTTCGGAGATGACGTGCGCCGTCTGCGGGTCGTGCTCGTGGCGGTTTACGCCCTTAATGAGCACCGGCTGCCCGTTGACCAGCACCTGCGCATTTTTGATTTCGACGGTACGGAAGCCCACGCGCGCGGGGATTACCTCCAGCGTGTTGCTGTCGAAGTCCCGCAGCGTGATGTAGAGCGTGTAGAGGCTGGGCGTTTCGGCCGACCACGCCTTTACATTCGGCACATCTGCGGTAAGCGCATAGGTTTTTTTCCGCTCATTAATAGGGTAATTTACTACGCTCCTGTCAACAACAGGGACTCCGTCGGCGCTTATCACCTCGGCTTGTATGCTTACCAGCGTGTCGGCTTTTTCGTTCTTCTTCGGGGCGTAGCTGTTCAGCTCTACCGACAGGCTGAAGACGCCGTTTTTGTAGCTTTCGTCAAGCGTGCTGATGACTTTGAAGTCGCGGATGTCCAGCTTTGGCGTTGCGTAGAGGTACACGTCGCGCTCAATGCCGGATATGCGCCAAAAATCCTGGCATTCGAGGTAGCTGCCCATGCTCCAGCGGTAAACTTCGAGGGCTACCGTATTTTGGCCGGCGCGCAGGTAGGAGGTGATATCAAATTCCGCCGCCAGCTTAGCATCCTCGCTGTAGCCCACGTACTGCCCGTTAACCCAAATGTAAAACGCGGACTTCACCGCGCCCAGGTGGATGAAGACCTGCCGCCCCTCCCACGACGCCGGGATGGTGAACGTGCGGCGGTAGGAGCCAACGGGGTTGTAGTCCGACGGGATATTTTCGACCAGCTTGCTGGGGTCGAGCTTGGCGTATGGAGCGCCAAACTCAAAGGGATGGTTGACGTAAATGGGGTAGCCGTAGGTTTTGCCGGTGTTGTTGAACTCCCAGTTGGCGGGTACCTGAAAGCTATCCCAGCCCGACACGTCGAACGAATCTTTGTAGAAGTCCACCGGGCGCAGAGAGGGATTTTCTACCCACTTGAACTTCCACGTGCCGTTGAGCGACTGGAAGTAGGCCGACTGCTCTTTTTTGCGCCCCTCTGCCAGCGCCCGCGTTTCGTAGGCAAACGCGCTCGCGCGCATGGGCATCCGGTTGACGTTGGTTACCGAAACATTTTGCCACTCCTTGAGCTCGGCAGCGCTACTTTTTTGCGCCGGCTGAGCATAAGCATAGCTCGCAAGCGCAGAAGGAATTGCAAGGCATAAAAGTATTTTTTTTGTCATAATGGAGTAAAGTATTTTTATTGGATGCTTACGTAAACACATTGCAAATGTAGTCAGGAATATGCTACATCCACCACATCCTTCGTTAAAAGCTTAACTAATGATTATTTTTTAACTTTTCTAAAAGATAATTTAGCTCGTCTAAATCCACGTCAGGCGGGGTTGGCTTTTCACTTTCCACATTGCGCAGCGTATCGCCAATGGGCGTATAGTCGCCGAAAAAACCGCCATTGCGGAGGAAGAAAGCGCCGTCCTCTACCCCACCCTTGTAGTCCATTCGCGCTCCCTTGCGGGCGGTATCGTCGGCGGAAAACCTCGCCCGCCCGCCAAGGTAGAGCCATTTACCGTCAAGCGTTCTTGCCCACTGGTTGTCGTACCTTGCCTGGCGCGACAGGTAGCCGTTGTCCGGCGAAAAGTTCTCCAAAAAGGAGTGCGCCCTTTTGTAGTAGGTCTCCGTCAGCGGGCGCAGAAAGGAGGCAATGAGCTGCCACTGCTGCTCGTGGGGCGTGTAGAAGCAGGCGGTGTACTCCGTGGCGCCGTGGCCGTCGGGCTTAACGCGCGTCAGGAACTTGTAGGTATGCCCGGCCTCCCACGGGTAAATCAGGTAGCTTTGCCCGCCCGATCCTTCATTCCCAAACGAGCCGACGTGCACCGCTTCGCCCTTTGCAATCAATTTTATTTTGTGGCTGTCGGGGATTTCGCTGGGGTTGTCCGTTTTGAAAGGGCTCCAGACCGAAAAGAGCACCCGCCGCTCGGTGGCGGAGTTGACCTGAATGCCAAAGTATCCCTCCCCAAATCCGTTGGCCATGTAGTAGCTGCCCACGGGGTCTTGCCCCAGCGGCACGGTCAGCTCGCTGTAAAACCACTCTACGATTTCTTTTTCCGGGAAAGGGAAGCCGAGGTGAACAGAGGGACCGCGTCGCCCCCAGTAGAAAGAGAACGTGCTCACGCAGGTTGCTTTGCCGGCAAGCGCCGTTCCGGTGACCATGAGGTCTATCGCTTCGGCGCCGGTTATTTTCGTTGAGGAGGCAGAGGCGCGCCGTCCTGTACGCTCATCTGCCGCCACCACCACTCCCTGCAAGTCCACGCGGACGTAGCCGCTATCGGCAATCGTCACGCTTCCCAGCGGCGCCACCGCATTTGCACCGGGGGGCAGCGTCACCCGCCATGCCGCGCCGGCGCACGCCGCGCTGACGCTTACCGTATCCGCAGCGTTGTACCGGAGCGAAAGGTGGAGGTCGCCGGGCTGCCCTACCCGAAAGAAAACGCTCGTCTGCGCCCCGCTCTCGCCGGTGGGCTTTCCGGTTACGTAGGCGTTGCCGCCAAAGGGCACCGTGAGTACCGACGCATTAAGCTGCGGCTGGGCGGCTGCCGCTAAGCCATACAGAAAAAAAGATAAAAACGAGATGTAGCAGAGGTGTTTTTTTATGCTCATTTGACTTAATGGTTAACGGTTAACGGTCAATGGTTAATGGTTAATGGTTAATGGGCTTGCGCCTGCATTCTGTGCAGGGCTGGAGCCTTGCTTTTAGCGCGACGTAGCGCGGACACTACGCCGTGCGGGGTTTTTAGTTTTTAGTTTTTAGTTTTTAGTTTTTAGTTTTTAGTTTTTAGTTTTTAGTTTTTAGTTTTTAGTTTTTAGTTTTTAGTTTT
>JAIROF010000068.1 GCA_031257655.1 Prevotellaceae bacterium
ACTACAAACTACAAACTACAAACTACAAACTACAAACTACAAACTACAAACTACAAACTACAAACTACAAACTACAAACTACAAACTACAAACTACAAACTACAAACTACAAACAATAACCTAATTACCTCATTATTAATGAAAATTGGAGACGAGCAAATGGAAAATGAGGTAATGAGGTTGGATGGCGATCGGCTAACTAATTGCTACTGAGGTTGTTTTGTTAGAAAAGTTAGGTGTAACCGAGCGCAGCGAGCTCACGAACACCAAAAATAAGCACGAGTGAGTAAATTAGGTTTTTCGCCCCCACAATTTATGACACTACCCAATTTTTCATAGCACCTCAAAAAAAGAATTAGCCTATAAACCTGCTCCTTCGAGGTTTCCTCCCTAGTTTTTAGTTTTTAGTTTTTAGTTTTTAGTTTTTAGTTTTTAGTTTTTAACTATTTCTTCCGCGCGCTTCATGGCCTTGCTGATGTGGTCGAAGACGTTGTTGGCGCCGATGAGGTCGTAGAGGCCGTCGGTTTTGAGGGAATTTTCGACCGAAGGGTTTACGCCGGAGAGGAGGATATGTATTTTTTCGCCTCTGCACTTTCGGTAAAAGCTGCGGAGGTTTCGCAGCCCGGTAGAATCCATGAATGGCACCTTGCGCATGCGTATGATGCGCACTTTAGGCGGGCGGACGACCTGCTTCTGCGCCTCCTCAAACCGGTTGGCGACGCCAAAAAAGAAGGGGCCGTCTATCTCAAAGACGTCCACGCCCTTTGGGATGCTCAGCGCCTCCTCCGTCAGCACCTCCTGCTCGCTTTCGCCGGGCGCAATTTTTTCCTTTATCACCTGGATGCCGGTTGCTTTCGATATGCGTCGCACGAAGAGGAAGAGCGCCAGAATGAGCCCCACCTCAATGGCAATGGTGAGGTCGAAGATGACGGTGAGCAGGAAGGTTGTCAGGAGCACGGTAACCTCCGATCGGCTGTTTCGGAAGAGGCCCACAAACGAGCGCCATTCGCTCATGTTGTAGGCCACCACCACGAGTATTCCGGCCAGGCAGGGCATGGGGATGAGCTTTGCCCACTTTGCAAAGATGAGCAGAATGAGCAGCAGCGCCACCGCGTGCACTATGCCGGCGATGGGCGTTCGTCCGCCGTTTTTGATGTTGGTCATCGTGCGGGCAATGGCGCCGGTGGCGGGGATACCGCCAAAGAGGGGCGTAACCATGTTGGCCACCCCCTGCGCTATGAGCTCGGTGTTGGAGCGGTGCTTTGCGCCGATGGCGCCGTCGGCCACCATAGCCGAGAGCAGCGATTCGATGGCGCCCAGCATGGCGATGGTAAAGGCCACCGGGAGCAGCCTCCTGAACGAGGCGAAGTCGATTGCCGGAACGGTTGGGGTCGGCATGTGGGCGTCGATGCTGCCAAAGCGGCTGCCGATGGTCTCCACCGGCATGTTGAAGATGGCAACCAGCGCCGTGGTGACGATTATGGCGATGAGCGTGCCGGGGATAAGCTTGTTGACCTTGGCCCAGAAGAGCGACGCCAGCACCGTAAAGAGCGCAATCCCCGTGGCGTGCAGGTTGAGGGATGAAAAGTGGCGGAAGTAGGCCGCCCACTTTTCGTGGAACTCCACCGGCGTTTCCGGCATGGTAAGCCCAAAAAAATCCTTAACCTGCGTGGAGAAGATGACCAGCGCAATGCCGCTGGTAAACCCTACGATAACCGGGTAGGGCATGAACTTAATCACGTCGCCCAGCTTGAGCAGCCCCATGATGATGAGCAGGATGCCGGCAAGAAAGGTGGCAATCATCAGCCCCGACAGGCCGTAGGAGTTCACCACGCCGGCAACAATCACGATAAATGCGCCCGTAGGCCCGCCTATCTGCACGCGGCTGCCCCCCAAAAGCGAAATGACAAAGCCCGCTACGATAGCCGTAACAATGCCCTTTTCGGGGGTGACGCCGGAGGCTATGCCAAAGGCAATGGCCAGCGGAAGCGCAACAATGCCAACGATAATGCCGGCTATGACGTCCTGCAGCAGCTGCTTGCGGCTGTACGTTTTTATGGTGCTCAGCAGCTCGGGGTGAAAGATTTCGGATTTCAGCATGTGTACGGATTTCAGCATGTGTACGTTTCGCTACGAATGGCGGATAGGGTTTGCGCCGGCTGCGCTGCAAGCCGGGCGGACGGAACGGATGGCCGGCTTGCGTCTGGCTGGCCGGAATGTTGAGCTGGGCAACTTGTAATCATGTGCGTATGTGTATAGTTTGCGGTTTTTAGCGGTAGGGGAGTACAGATTTTTTTATCTCCTACAACCGGTTGGCGTTCAGGGTGTATTGTTTGTGCGGCAAAATTACAAATAAAAGTTTGAATCAGCAAGTAGCCGCTGCAAGATTCTGGGAGGGCAGGCGACTTTTTTTGGGGTGCATTTCAGCGTGTCGCTTTTTCATAACCCGCGCATCCGCCATTGCCATCTCCGGCGTGTTCGCCATTGCGAGCGAGGCGACAAGCTGAAATGCCCCCCCCCCCCCCTTTTTTTGCAGGCGCCAAATTTATTACGCAAAAATTGTGTACCTTTGCACGGTTTTTGATTTTACAAACCCACAAATCCATTTACAAACCCACAAACACGATTCAATTTATGAAAGATGCTATTGCAATTTTGACAGGCGGCGGGCCAGCGCCGGGGATGAACACGGTAGTAGGCAGCGTTGCCAAGGTTTTTTTGAACAACGGTTACCGCGTCATAGGGCTTCACGGCGGCTACAGCAGCCTTTTCCAGCAAACGCCGCGCATTTCGGATATAGACTTTCAGTTTGCCGACGATATTTTTAACCGCGGCGGCTCGGCCATCACCATGAGCCGCTACAAGCCAACGCCGGAGGATTTTGAGCAGCGCTTCAACCTCGACTTCTTTAAGCAAAACAACATCAAGCTGCTGGTTACCGTTGGCGGCGACGACACGGCCTCGACGGCAAACCGCGTGGCGAAGTTTTTGGCGGACAAAAAATACCCGATTGCGAACATTCACGTCCCCAAAACCATCGACAACGACTTGCCGCTTCCCAACGGGACGCCCACCTTTGGCTACGAATCGGCGCGTGCCGAGGGATCCAACATTGCCACGGTGGTGTACGAGGATGCCCGCACGAGCGAAAACTGGTTTATCGTTGCCGCCATGGGGCGCTCGGCAGGCCACCTCGCCTTTGGCATTGGCGCCTCGTGCCACTACCCCATGATCGTCATCCCCGAAATGTTCAACAAAACGACCATTACGTGCGACAAGATTGTCAACCTCGTCATTTCGTCCATCATCAAGCGCAAGGTTATGGGCGAAGAGTACGGCGCGGCGGTGATTTCCGAGGGAGTGTTTCACGAGCTGAGCAGCGAGGAAATAAAGAAATCCGGCGTTAGCTTTTCGTACGACGACCACGGGCACCCCGAGCTGGGAAAGGTCTCAAAGGCGCACATCTTCTGCGAAATGATAGAAAACAGGATTAAGGAAACAAAGCTGAAGGTTAAAACCCGTCCGGTGGAGATTGGCTACGAGGTGCGCTGCGACGTGCCCATAGCGTACGACCGCCAGTACTGTACGCTGCTGGGCTTTGGCGTGTACGACCTCTACAAGGCCGGACATACCGGCTGCATGGTTTACGTGAACAACTTTGGCGACGTTGCCCCGCTCTTTCTCCGCGACCTGCAAGACCCCAAAACCGGTAAAATCCCGCCGCGCTTAGTGGACATCAACAGCCAGTTTGTGCAGTCTATCATGCGCTACGTGATGCACTTTGTCACCCCCGCCGACTATGAGGCGGCAAAGAAGTTCGTGCCCGACCCAGAAACCTACGACTTTAAAAAGATTTTGGAGTGGGAGTGATGCGAAAATTTTGAATCTTGAATTTGAAATTTGAAATTTTGAATGGCGCGAGGCGCGGGTAGCGAGCGCCGTAGAGACGCACGGCGTGCGTCTCGCTGTGCATGCGCATCAGCGCCATTTCGCCGCCCATTCGTCGCTGAGACGCACGCCGTGCGTCTCTACAGCGCCATTTCGCCGCCCATTCGTCGCTGAGACGCACGCCGTGCGTCTCTACAGCGCCATTTCGCCGCTATTTCGTCGCTGAGACGCACGCCGTGCGTCTCTACAGCGCCATTTCGTCGCCCATTCGTCGCTGAGACGCACGCCGCGTCTACAGCGCCATTTCGCTGCTATTTCGTCGCTATTTCGTCGCTGAGACGCAGCCGTGTCTACAGCGCCATTTCGCTGCTATTTCGTCGCTGATACGCACGCCGTGCGTCTCTACAGCGCCATTTCGCCGCCCATTCGTCGCTGAGTCGCACGCCGTGCGTCTCTACAGCGCCATTTCGCTGCTATTTCATCGCCGCCTGCCGTGCATCGCGCCATTAACCATTAACCATTAACCATTAACCATTAATAGCGATTTTCCTCACCGCCTCCACGAGCCGGTCGATTTCGGTTGTGGTGTTGTAGAATGAGAAGGAGGGGCGCACGGTAGCCTCCACGCCCATTCTGCGCAGGGCTGGCTGGGCGCAGTGGTGTCCGGCGCGCAGGGCGATGCCCTCCTTGTCGAGCAGCGCCCCCACCTCGGGCGCGGGTATCCCCGGAACAACGAAGGATACTACGCTCACCCTGTCGCGGGGGTTTCCTATCAGCCGGATGCCGTCCACTTGCTCCAGCGCTTGGCGGGCGTACTCCGTCAGGTAGCGCTCGTACCTTTCGATGTTGTGGATACCCGTCCTGCTCACGTAGTCCAGCGCGGCGCCCAGCCCGATGGCGTCGGCCACGTTGGGCGTTCCCGCCTCGAACTTGTGTGGGGGCACGTTAAAGATTGTTTCCTCAAACGTCACGTCCTTAATCATGTTTCCGCCGCCCTGCCAGGGGGGGATGAGCTCCAGCAGCTCCTTTTTTCCGTACACCACGCCGATACCGTTTGGCGCGTAAATCTTGTGGCCGGAGAACGCGAAGAAATCCACGTCCAGCTCCTGCACGTCGACGGGGGCGTGGGGTACGGACTGGGCGCCGTCTATCAGGACGCGGGCGCCGTAGCGCTTGGCCATTTCCACCATGATTTTTGCCGGCGACACCGTGCCGAACGTGTTGTTGACCTGCGCAAACGACACCATTTTTGTGCGGGGGCTTAGCAGGCTTTCGTAGGCCTCGAGTATCACCTCGCCCCGGTCGTTGACGGGGATGACCCGCAGCGCCGCGCCGCGCTCTTTGGCCAGCTGCTGCCAGGGGACGATGTTGGCGTGGTGGTCTAAGGTGGAGATGATGATTTCGTCGCCCGGACGGATGAGCTTTCGCCCGTAGGTTTGCGCCACGAGGTTGATGCCCTCCGTCGTTCCCCGCACAAAGATGACCTCATCGGCGGAGGGCGCGTTGATAAACCGCCGCACTTTTTCGCGGGCGCCCTCGTACCCGTCGGTGGCGCGGGCGGCTAAGGTGTGCGATGCGCGGTGGATGTTGGAGTTGTCGCTTTCGTAGTAGCGCCGGATGGCGTCGATCACCTGCGCGGGCTTTTGCGTTGTGGCGGCGTTGTCGAACCAGATGAGGTCTTTTCCGTTAACCTTTTGGTGGAGGATGGGGAAATCCCTGCGGATGGCCTGCACGTCGAACGTTTCCCGCCCGCTGTAGGTGATGGGCTGGTCGCGCAGGAAAGAGTATGGCGAGTAGCCGGTATCGGCAAACTCCTGCTCGGCGGCCGTTCGCAGGAGGGCGTTTTCGGCGTGGTTGCCGCTGCCGGGGTCGCCAAAGAACAGCCCCGCCAGCTCCCCCGCCTCGGGGAAGGCGTCGCCCACGCCGTGGAAGGCGTTGCCCACGCCGTGGGAGGCGGGCGCCTGCAGGCGCTGAAAGGAGGCGTAGATGCTGCTTAAATCCACGGCGTCGTCCGGCAGATTGGGCAGCTTTAAAATCGGGTTGCTGGGCATGGCGCTCACTTCTGGAGGGTTTTACGGTTGTTGTAGTCGTGGTAGTAGCCCACCTCAACGTTTTCGAGCACCGCAATGGCGTCGTCCGTGAGCGAGGCCAGCGAAAAGTACTTGGTGAGCAGGTAGCTGGCCACGGCAAACTTGTCTAATCCCATGAGGCGGGCGGAGAGGCTGGGGGCGATTTCGCCGGGGATGCCGGCCTGATGCAGCCCCACCACGCCCTGCTCCTGCTCGCCGGTGCGCACGAGGATGAAGCTGGTCGTCCCCACGCCGCGGTTGGTGAGGTACTGCCCCTGAATCTCCACCTTGTCGCTGGGGATGATGGGCACGCCGCGCCACGTGACGACCGGCACGCCAAACACCGCCGTCGTAACGGGCGGCACGCCGCGCCACGTGCACTCCCGCTCAAAGGCCGCCACCGCGCGCGGGTGCGCCAGAAAGAACGAGGGCTTTTTCCAGACCAGCGACAGCAGCTCGTCCAGGTCGTCGGGCGTAGGCGAGCCGTAGCGGGTGCTGATGCGGTATCCGGGTTCCACGCTGGCCAGCAGGCCAAAGTTCTTGTTGTTGATAAGCTCCCACTCCTGCCGCTCCTTTATGCTTTCGATGCTCAGGCGCATTTGCTGCTCCAGCTGGTTGTAGGGGTTGTTGTGCAAGTCGGTAACGCGGGTGTGCACGCGCACAACGGTTTGCAGCGTGTTGAGGGGGTACTCGCGGGGCTCCTCCTCGTAGTCGATGTACGTTTCGGGGATGATGTTGTACTCTTCGTGCCCCGAGGCGAGGTCGATGTGCTTTTCGCCGTGGGCGTTCACCGTAGCTTTCAGGCGGAGGTGCTCGTCGATGGCCGTCTGGAACTGCTCCCGGAACGTGGGGATGTCCTTAATGATTTCCTCCAACTCGTTGCTGTTGAGCGTGAAGAATATGGCGGGCGTGATAGCCTTTACCGTTACCGACGAGGCCTTGTCCGAGAGCAGGTTGGCCTCGCCAAAGTACTCTCCTTCGGAGAGGATGGCGATGCGCAGGTCTTCGCCGTGCGTCCCCTTGCTCGAAATCTCCACCTGCCCCTGCGCCACGATGAAGAATTTTTGGCGGTCTTTTCCCTCCGCAATCAGGTTGTCGCCCAAGCCCGTGCTCTCCACCTGAAACTTCTTTGCCAGCCGGTTTACGATGTCGGGCTCGATGTGGGCAAACAGCGGGATTCTTCTGAACGATTCCGCCCGGAAGGAGGGGACGCCGTTGAAAAATTCCACTTCAATCCGCTCCGCTTTTTTCAGCTCCACCTTGGTGCGGTTTACGCGGTAGGTTCCCGAATCAACCTGCACCCAGGGGAGCAGCTTTAGCAGCAGGCGGGGGGTGATAGACCCCATCTGAGGGGGCGTTTTGGTGGTCGTTGCCAGCTTTTTTGCAGTCGTCGTGGTGATGCTGCGCTGTAGCTCATTTTGTGCCATGAGAATGTGAATTTTGAGTTTTTTTAATTATGAATTCAACTTTTAAAAGTGAGTAATTGCGTACGTCGAAAGCTTTTCTCTGTGGTTCTCTGTGAAACCTCCGTGCAATACTAACACAGAGCAACGCAGAGGCTTCACAGAGGAGCACAGAGGGCTTACGCCGAAATCAGAGCGTTTTCATATAGCTAAAATGCAATTTATTCATTTTTATTTGTTTGAATTTTTGCACTTAGTTTGCTTAATGGGTGACTAATTCCTAATTCTTAATTCTTAATTCCTAATTCCTAATTTTTATTTCCACCGGTTTCACCTTTCCCTCCCGGATGGAGAAGGCTTTGATGACCGGATTTTCTTTTTCCTGCAGCGAAAGGATGATGTAGGTAATGTTTGGGTCGAAGGCCAGCCGGATGTCCTCCTCCGAGGGTCGGGCGGGCGATTCGGGGTGGCTGTGGTAGTTGGCGATGATTTGCCGGCCTTTTCCCCGCGCTTCCCGCAGCACCCGAAACTGCTCTTGGGGGTCAAAGGAAAAATGCGCTGGGCTATGGTCAACGTTAGTCAGCGGGTACAGCTCCACCGCCTCGCCGTCTTTGCCCACCAGCAGGCCGCAGGCTTCATTCGGCAGCTCGCTCCGTGCCTGCGCAACAATCCGATCTACGATATCTTGAGGAATGAAAATCATTTTCAATTAGGAATTAGGAATTAAGAATTAGGAATTAAGGGCTAATAATTGATAATTAAACGCTAATGGTTAAGTGTTGAAAATTAGGAATTGGGCTTACTTCGGAAAATGGCTGAGCTGCGTTTCTTTTTTGATTTAAGCGATTACTTATGCTCTATGAATCGAATCTATGCTCCTGTCGCCCATTTGCTCACCGATTTATCAGCAAACATCGTGCGTTAGCCCATTAACCATTAACCATTAACCATTAACCGTTAACCATTATTTCGATGTTATAGATTCCGGGCGTCTCCGTTTCCTTTACCGACAAGACCTTAAAGCCCTGCTCGGCGGCGCTTTTCGGGACGTTGTCCAGCGGCTCGCCTTCCGTCACCTTCACGTTCAGGACGTCGCCCGGCTGAAGCCTACTCAGCGCAAGCTTCGTTTTAACGAACGTCATTGGGCAATGCTCTTTTGTGACATCTAAATTGTAAACAGACATTGTTAATTAATTAGGAATTAGGAATTAGGAATTAGGAATTAAGAATTAAGAATTAGGAATTAGGAATTAGGAATTAAGAATTAGGAATTTAACTTTCGTAAGTTTCCTGATTCGTTGATTATTACTATTCTACAATTGTTGCGCTTTTATAAATCAATGAAAAACAGCTATTTTTGTTCGCAAGGCACACAACTTTTCTTTGCTATCGTTGCGTGCTCCGTCCCGTAAGGACGGAATGTCGGTAGAAAACGGAATGTCCACGCTATCGCTCCGTCCCGTAAGGACGGATGTCGGTAGAAAACGGAATGCCCACGCTATCGCCCCGCTCCGTCCCGTAAGAACGGAATGTCGGTAGAAAACGGAATGCCCACGCTATCGCCCCGTCCCGTAAGGACGGAATGTAGGTAGAAAAAAACGACGCCCTTTTATTCCTAATTCCTAATTCCTAATTCTTAATTCCTTCAGATGAACAGCGTTTGTCCGCCTTCGGAGAGGGTGAGGAAGGAGGCTACGCCCAGCACATCTTTTACCTCCGGGATGAAGTCGCTTTTTTGCAGGCCCAAGACGTGCATCGCCATTTCGCAGGCGTAGAAGTTAATACCCAGGAGCTTTGCGGCTTCCACCAGCTCCTCAAGGGTGGCCACGTTGTTTTTGCGCATGAGGTATCGGAATATTTTGGGGCTAATGCCCAAAAAGTTGAGGCGGCTCACCGGCGCGGCCTTCAGCCCGCCCATCATGAGGCCGAATACCTTCGGCAAAAATCCCTTGCCTACGGGGGAGCGCCCTTTCTTTAGCTTGATGGCGTCCAGCCCCCAGAAGGTGAAGAAAAGGTTGACCTCGTACCCTACGGCTGCCGCTCCCGTGGCCAGCGTGAAGACGGCGGTCAGCTTGTCGAAGTCGCCGCTGAAGGCGATGATGGATAGCTTTTTTGCTTGTTGTGTTGCGTTTGCCATTGCTTTTTAGTGTTTTTTGCGGTCGGCGATGTCGCACGCCGCCTGTTCGTAATCTATTAGCTGTGTTATCGTAGGATGCGCCCCGCATACCGGGCACTTATCCGAACGTTTCGTTTTAATCGTCCTGAAGTCCATCGTTTTTGCGTTAAACGAGAGGAGCTTGTTGGTCAGCAGCTCGCCCACGCCGGTGAGGTACTTGAGGGCTTCTGCCGCCTGAATGGTACCCAACATGCCGGCAATGGCGCCCAGCACGCCCGCCTGCGAGCAGGTGGGGACGGCGTTGGGGGGCGGCGGGGCGTGGAACAGGCAGCGGTAGCAGGCTGCCCCCGGCGCGTAGGTCAGCGTTTGCCCGTCGAAGCGGAGGATGCCGCCGTGCGAAAACGGCTTGCCCTGCATGACGCAGGCGTCGTTGATCAGGAACTTCACCGGAAAGTTGTCCGTGCCGTCCACCACGAAGTCGTAGCTGCGGATGACCTCCGGCGCATTTTCGGCCGTGAGCAGCGTTTGGTAGGTGGTAACCTGCACGTCTGGGTTGAGGCGGTTGATTTTTTCCTTTGCCGAAATCACCTTTGGCTTCCCCACATCGGGCGTAAAGTGGATGATTTGGCGCTGCAGGTTGCTCAGGTCTACCACGTCGCCGTCGATAATGCCGATGTTGCCCACGCCGGCTGCGGCAAGGTAAAACGCCACCGGCGCGCCCAGCCCGCCGGCGCCTACCACCAGCACCTTTCCCCGGCTTATCTTTTCCTGCCCCTCTACCCCCACGTCCTGAAGGAGGATGTGGCGGCTGTACCTGTTTATCTGGTCTTCTGTAAAATCCATCAGCAGCGCCCTCCTCCCATGAAGTACAGGAAATCGACCTCGTCGCCGTCCTTTAGCGCGGTGTCCTCGTAGCGTTCGCGCTGCACAAACTCCTCGTTGAGCTGCACCGAAACCATGTCGGGCTGTACGATGTTGTTGAGCGCAATCAGCCGGGCAAGCGTTGTTGCGCTTTCCAGCTCCTGCGGCTTTCCGTTTACGGTTATTTTTGCCATTTTGTTGTTGCTATTTTACGGGTTTTTCGTTACTCAATATGGTAGAGGGGCGTTGACAGGTATCGCTCGCCCGTGTCCGGGAGGATGGCCACAATGGTTTTGCCTTTATTTTCTATTCGCTTGGCCACCTGTATTGCGGCGTAGGCGGCGGCGCCGGAGGAGGCTCCCACCAGCAGCCCCTCCTCGCGGGCGAGCAGGCGGCTTACCTCAAACGCCTCCTCGTTTTTGACCTTAAATATTTCGTCCACCACCTTCGGGTTGAACACCTTGGGGACAAATCCCGCCCCGATGCCCTGTATTTTGTGCGGCCCCGGCTTTCCGCCGGAGAGCACCGGCGAATCGAACGGCTCCACGGCGATGACCTTTACGGCGGGGTTGCGCTTTTTGAGCGCTTCGCCGGCGCCGGTAACCGTTCCGCCCGTGCCCACGCCCGAAATGAAGACGTCCACCGTTCCGTCCGTATCCCGCCATATCTCCTGCGCCGTGGTAGCCCGGTGCACCTGCGGGTTGGCGGGATTTTGGAACTGCTGGGGGATGAACGCGTCGGGGTGCTGCCGTTGCAGCTCCTCCGCCTTGCGGATGGCGCCGCCCATGCCCTCAAAGCCGGGCGTGAGCACGAGCTCTGCGCCTAAAGCCCTCAGCAGGCTGCGGCGCTCAACGCTCATGGTGTCCGGCATGGCGAGGATGAGCCGGTAGCCCTTGGCCGCCGCGATAAACGCCAGCGCAATGCCCGTATTGCCGCTCGTAGGCTCAATAATGATGCTGCGGGGCGTGAGCAGCCCCCGCGCCTCGGCGTCCTCAATCAGCGCCAGCCCAATCCGGTCTTTGACGCTCCGGGCGGGGTTAAGGTATTCCAGCTTGCCCAGAATGCGAGCGCTCGTGCTGATAGCTTTCTCTATTTTACTTAGCTCAAGAAGCGGCGTGTTGCCAATCAGGTCTGTGAGCTTTTTTGCAATTTTTGCCATGATGATAGTGTCAGTTAGCTCCGCAAAAGTAGGGGTTATTATCAGAAAAAAAAATACCATGTTGATGGTATTTTTTGCCCAAAGGGGAAGTTTTTTTCGGGGGTGATTTTTGGGGGGGGCGCGCTACGGAAAAGCTTGCGTTGCAGTAGCGCAATGCCTCTTCCCCAGGAAACGCCTCCGGAGTTTTCAAGTGCCGTCCCCTGCGGGACTGCCTGCGGGAGGGAAAGAGATACCGATTGCCGCAGCGGTTGTCAACGAAAAAGTCGAAAATTTCGGATGCCACACGTTGAGGCAATCGACCCCGGAGCTTTAGCCCTACTAATAGCGATTGATGCCGCTGCCGGAGCTGTCCGGGTTTGCTTTGGCGGGCGGTACCGCGCTTGCGCTCAAGCACGGGCATTGTAGCGCTATTGGCGTGGATTTATACTCCCCTCGGTCGAGAGCTGCGCTTTGTTTTTTAGCGCGCAGATGGCGCAGATTTTTATGATTTGCACAGATTTTAGCCATTTGGCTGCGCCGAGCTCCGCTACGCTCCGGTTCTTCAGCTGCGTAAATCATAAAAATCTGCGCCATCTACCGTGCTATTTTTACGCAAAGCTACGCCGAGCGCAGTATATTTTCCGAAGCGGATTTTAGCCCTTTCTCCAGCTTGCGTAAATCGTTAAAATCTATGCCGCCTGCGTGCTAAAAACAAGTCGCAATCGTTCGTCCGTGCGGAAAAAAGCGTAGACCTTTTTTCTGCGCGCTTGCAAAATTTGGATTTTTCGCGTAAGTTTGCCGGCGTAAACATTTCACCTGCACATGAAAATTCACCTGCCACCGCGCCGTACGGCCATCATGAGCCTTGGCGACATCCTGCTGGAGTCGATCCGCAGCAACACGCGCGAAACGTCCATGCTGCGGCGCGCCTACATACTCGGCCTGTGGGAGGATGTGGCGGGCAAAAGCATAGCCGCCCGCACGCAGCAGCTGTTTTTGAGGGATAAAAAATTGTTTGTGGAGCTCAGCTCGTCGGTAGCGCGCAACGAAGCGTTCATGCGGCGCGACGAAATCATCATGCGCCTCAACGAGCAGGCGCAGGCGCACATTGTCAGCGAGCTGATTTTGCGGTGAGGGGTGTTGCCGCTCCAGCCCCCGGCGGCGCGGAGGGTGGGCGGCGTGCCGTGTCGCCTTGCCTGGGCGGAGATGCTGGCGCTTTACCGGCCTTCCACCACCACCACGATTTCTCCTTTCGGCTCTTTTTGGGAAAAGTGCAGCGCAAGCTCTGCCAGCGTTCCGCGCAGGGTTTCCTCGTGGAGCTTGCTCAGCTCGCGCGACACGGACGCCCGGCGGCTGCCGCCAAAGGCTTGGGCGAGCTGCTCCAGCAGCTTGAGCAGGCGGCGGGGCGATTCGTAGAAAATCATGGTGCGCTCCTCGCCCTGCAGGGCGGCAATTTTGCTTTGCCGACCCTTCTTTTGGGGCAAAAATCCCTCGAAGCAAAACCTGTCGCACGGCAAGCCCGAGCCTACCAGCGCCGGAACAAAGGCCGTTGCGCCGGGCAGGCACTCCACCTCCACGCCTTTCTCTATGCACGTGCGCACCAGCAAAAATCCGGGGTCGGAGACGCCCGGCGTGCCGGCGTCGCTGACCAGCGCCACGCTCTTGCCCTGCGCAATGAGCTCGGCTATGCGATCCGCCGTTTGGTGCTCGTTGAACTTGTGGTGCGACTGCAGCCGGGTTGATATGTTGAGGCGCTTGAGCAAAAACCCTGTGGTGCGCGTATCCTCGGCCAGCACAAGGTCAACCTCGCGCAGCACGCGAACAGCCCGCAGCGTAATATCCTCCAGGTTGCCGATGGGGGTGGGGACAAGAAAAAGTTTTGCGCCGTGTGGCATATTACGAGCTGGGATTATTGGCAAGCTGCCGCTTAGATATTATATAGAGAAGCATTGTGCGCATACGAATGAAAAAAAAATTACAGAGGAAAGGGGTAGTGTCATAAATTGTAAGAAGTGAAAAACCTAATTTACACCTAATTTTAACAACAAAACAACCTCAGTAGCAGTGAGATATAGTATAAACAACAACCTCATTACCTCATTAATGTA
>JAIROF010000120.1 GCA_031257655.1 Prevotellaceae bacterium
TACATCGGATTGGCGATAATACAAGTCTTCGGATATGCTTTTTGCTTACTCATGGCGCTACTTTAATAACGGGGTGAACTTTCTATTTGCTGCTGCGAAGATAGCAGCTATTTGCTACACAACTCAAATTTTATCCGATTTTTTTACCGGACAATTCGGGATATGCTCCGCACGGACGAAAATTGCAAAGCGTAGCGTTGGAGCGGCAAGGTGAGGTGCTCCTGCGAAAAGCTGACGGCAGGTGAGCTGAGCGGAGCTGAGCTGAGTTGAGCTGAACCGAACTGAGCAGAACGAAGCGAAGAGCTTACCGCTGCTCAAACGCCGCAATTTTGCTTTTCCACTCCGGCTTTATCGGGATTGATTTTTGCATTGTCTTGCTAAATCCCGACAAAACGGAGGTGCTGCTGGCGTGTACGGCTCCGGTTTCGGTGTTGACAATCTCCTGATGCATTTTGAGGCTTCGCTCGCCAACGCCCGTTACGCTGGTGCGCACGGCAATGGCATCTTTCAGGCGGGTTTGCACCTTGTAGTCGGCCTCCACGTGCACCAAGATCACCGTTTCGTCGAGCAGCTCAAAGTCGTCCGCAAACAGCCGGTGCAGGTAGTCCATGCGCCCCACGTCGAAGTAGCTCCAGTACACCGCGTTGTTCACATGCCCAAAGCTGTCTACGTCGCTAAATCGTATCTGAACGGGTGTTGTAAGCATCGCTACCGCTTTACGGAGGAGAAGGCGGTATAGGCTTTTTCGGCGGCTCGCTGCTCGGCCTCTTTTTTCGACAATCCTGAGCCCTGGCCCACCACCTCGTCGTTGATGCGCACCGTGCAGGTGAACTGCACGCGCGCCTTGTCCTTGCTTGGCGCGCTTACGGTTTCGAAGGCGGCCAGCTTGCCCCGCTTCTGGGTCACCTCCAGCAGGCGGCTCTTGAAGTCAAACTCGCGCTTCACCAAGTCGTCGACGTTTACGTGGGGCAGCAGCATGCGGTTGATAAACACCTCCTGCGCGCGCACGTAGCCCTTATCTAAGTACACAGCGCCCATGAGCGCCTCCAGCGTGTTGCCCAGGATATTTTTTGCCGAAGCGTTGCGCAGCTTTGCCTTTACCAGCTGCGACAGGTTGAGCTCCTGCGCCAGCTTTTCCAGCGCTTCGCGCCCAACGATTTTTGAGCGGACTTGCGTCAGGAAGCCTTCGCGCTTGTTGGCGAACTTGCTGTAGAGGTACTCCGAAACAATGAGCTCGAGCACGGCGTCGCCCAAAAACTCCAGCCGCTCGTTGTGCTCCGCCGGCTTGACGTAGTAGCGCCTGTGGTAGGGCGCGTGAGGGCGGGCGGAGCTATGCGTAAACGCTTGTCGGTACAGCTCCAGCCGCTTGGGAGCGTAGCCTAACAAATCTTTCAGGGAGGCGCAAAGCTGCTTGTCCTCGCTCTCTGCGGAGCGGGAGAAGTACTTTTTGCCACATTTAAACAAGTAGGAAAACAAAATATTGAATTGACTAAATACGCTTAAAAATTACCGAAGCATTGTGCCCGCCAAACCCAAAGGTGTTGCTCAAGGCAACCTTTACGTCGCGCTTTTGCGCTACGTTCAGCGTCAGGTTCAGGCGCGGGTCGAATGCCGGGTCTAAATATTGATTATTAATGGTGGGAGGAATTACGCCTTTTTGTATGGCGCAAATGCACGCCAAGGCTTCCACTGCGCCGGTAGCGCCCAGCAGGTGCCCGGTCATGGATTTGGTGGAGCTGATGTTGAGCTTATAGGCATGGTCGCCAAAAACTTTTTCTACAGCCTTTATCTCAGCAATGTCCCCCACCGGCGTAGAGGTGCCGTGCACGTTGATGTAGTCTACATCTTCGGGGGTTAGGCCGGCTTCGTTGAGGGCGCGCTTCATTGCGTTGGCAGCGCCCAGGCCTTCGGGGTGCGATGCGGTAAGGTGGTAAGCGTCGGCGGTCATGCCGCCGCCTACTATTTCCGCGTAGATTTTTGCTCCGCGCGCCTTGGCGTGCTCGTACTCCTCCAGCATCAGCCCGGCGCCCCCCTCGCCCATTACGAACCCATCGCGGGTTTTATCGAATGGACGAGATGCGGTGGCGTAGCTGTCGTTGTTGGTAGAGAGCGCCTGCGCAGAGTTGAACCCTCCCATCGAAGCCTCGTTGATAGGCGCCTCCGACCCGCCGGCAATAATTGCCTTCGCTTTTCCCAAGCGAATGAGGTCAAATGCGTCTATCATGGCGTGGTTGGATGATGCACATGCCGATACCGTAGCGTAGTTGGGGCCGCGAAGCCCGTACTTCATGGATATTTGCCCTGCGGCAATATCGGCTATCATTTTCGGCACAAAGAACGGATTAAAGCGGGGGGTGCCGTCGCCCTTTACAAAGTCTCTCACCTCCTCAAAGAAGGTGCGAATGCCCCCTATCCCCGAAGCCCACACAACGCCCACCTCATCGCGGTCAACGACCGACAGGTCTATGCCCGACGAGGTAATCACTTCGCGGGCGGCAATCATTGCAAACTGCGTGTAAAGGTCCAGCTTGCGGGCTTCTTTCCGCTCTATGGCGTCGGTGTGCTGTGCTACATCAAAGTTCTTTACTTCACAAGCAAACTTTGTTTTAAAGTTCGTGGTATCGAAGCGCGTAATAGGCGCAGCTCCGCTCACTCCCTTCAGCAAATTGTCGAAAAACTCGTCAACCGTTTTTCCCAAAGGGTTGATAGTACCCATTCCTGTTACAACGACTCTTTTTAACTCCATCACTTTTTCAAAAAACTTGGTTTGCAAAAAACAATTCTCAAAAACACGCTACTACTTGCTGCTCGCCTTTTCAATGTATGAAACGGCATCGCCAACGTTGACAATCTTTTCGGTATCCTCATCGGGAATGGAAACACCGAACTCTTTTTCGAACTCCATTATGAGCTCTACTGTATCCAGCGAATCTGCGCCAAGGTCATTGGTAAAGGTTGCCGCAGGGGTTACCTCTGCTTCGTCAACGCCAAGCTTGTCCACAATAATCGCTTTTACTTTTGCTGCTACATCTGCCATAATTCTCGATTTTAGTTAGTAGTTTAATTTTAAATACTCATAGTTGCTATACGCATTAAATGGCGACCTTAAAAAAAAAGTCGGTACAAAAGTATAAACTTATTCCATAGTTTTTATACTTTTGAGCAACTTTTTATCAGCTAAAAATGCCAAAAACACTAACAATGAGCAATATAGCCATATTCGCATCGGGCTCCGGCACCAATGCCGAGAACCTCATCCGGCACTTCAACCATGCGGGGCAAAGCAAGGCCTGCGTGAAGGTGCTTTTGTCCAACAACCCAGAGGCTTACGCCATTACCCGAGCGGCTCGCTTAGGGGTTTTTACGCGGGTTTTCGACCGAAATGAGCTGTACAGCTCGGACGCCATCATGGAGGAGCTGCGGCGGCAAAAAATCGACCTGATTGTGCTGGCCGGCTTCCTGTGGCTTATGCCGGAGAGCATCGTAAGCGCTTTTCGGCGCAGGATGGTGAACATTCACCCCGCGCTGCTGCCCAAGTACGGCGGAAAGGGCATGTACGGCATGCGCGTGCACCGCGCCGTGAAGGCCGCCGGAGAGCGCGAATCGGGCGTCACCATCCACTACGTAACCGGCGAATACGACAGGGGCGACGTCATTTTTCAGGCCTCCTGCCCCGTCGCCCCCGACGACACGCCCGACGATATTGCCGCAAAAATCCACCGGCTGGAGCAGCAGCACTTCCCAAGGGTGGTGGAGGAAATTGCCGCAGAAATTTGCCCCGGCGACCGGAGAAGATAGCGGAGCAGGCGGGTACAGCTTCTAAAATGGAAGAAGAAACGAGCGCCTTTTCGAGTAACGCGACGGCGCCCCGTGCGCAGCCTGCTCAAGAGGCAAGCGGTAGCGACACGGTAGCGCACCCGGAGATGAAAAGCGCGGCCCTCTTTGCCGGCATGTTGGGATGATCCCCCACCCCACCCCTCTTGGCGCAACAATAGCGCAGCTTGAGCGGCTGACGGGAAGCTCTAAAAACCCCAAACTCTGCGCTATGCTCCTTCAACAAAGTGCTCATTTACTTTATTTTGCCTCATCCGCAAGCCTTGTTTTTTGGGTTTTTAGAGGCTCCCTGACGGCATTGCGGTATTACGGGCTGGAGGGTCGACCCGGCAGCAAGGCCTCGCGCAGTATAAAGCTAAAAATCCTTGAACAAAAGTAATTTTTTTGCGGAGAAATCGGCATTTTCTTTGTGCGTTTGCAAAATATTAGTACCTTTGCAGTCCTCAAATTTTGGAGAGGTATTTGTATTGTAACCTATTTTTTACAGCATGTACGCAATTGTAGAAATTGCAGGGCAACAATTTAAAGTTGCAAAAGATCAAAAGCTTTTTGTTCACCGTCTTCAGGATGCCGAAGGAGCGTCCGTAAGCTTTGATAAAGTCCTGCTCATCGACGACGACGGCAAGGTAAACGTTGGCACACCTTGGATACAAGCGGCCACAGTGAGCGCAAAAATCCTGAACCACCTCAAAGGCGACAAGATTATTGTGTTCAAAAAGAAGCGCAGAAAAGGCTACCAAAAGCAGAACAGCCATCGGCAGCCTTTCACCCGCATTCAGATTGAAAGTATTAACGCTTAAAACACTTTACGGAACATGGCACACAAAAAAGGCGTCGGCAGCTCAAAGAACGGACGCGATTCGGAAAGTAAGCGCCTTGGCTTGAAGCTTTTTGGCGGCCAGCTGGCAAAAGCCGGCAACATCATCGTCCGCCAGCGCGGCACGGTGCACAACCCCGGCCTAAACGTTGGCATGGGGCGCGACCATACCCTCTTTGCCCTGGTGGACGGAACGGTGGAGTTTAGGAAAAAATCTAACGGCAAGTCATACGTTTCGGTGCGACCCGCTGTGGTGGCGGCGGCCTGAACGGTTTTATCCCGAAGTTTTTCGCTTAAAACCCCTCGCTTGCGGAGGGGTTTTTTTGTGCCTCTTTCCGCTATAAAAAACGCCCCCCGTAAAAAAACCTTTTTTCGTTGCAGGCGCTTGGGAAACCTGAGTTTTTTACGTACTTTTGCGCTGATTTTGCTGAATTTGAAATCGGAAACTATTGAATTTACCCCATGCTTACACTAAAAACTATTCGCGAGCAGCCCGCCGCCGTTGTTGCACGGCTGGCCGTAAAAGGCTTTGACGCGGAAGCCACCGTCGCCGAAATTATTGCGCTGGACGACGAGCGCAGAGCCACGCAAACCGCGCTCGACGCCAACCTTGCCCGGCAAAACCTCACCGCCCGGGAGATTGGCGCGCTCATGAAGCAGGGAAACCGGGAGGCCGCCGAAGCCGCCAAAGCAAGCGTGGCAAACCTGAAGGCGCTATCGGCCGAGCTGGAGCAGCAGCTTGGCGAGGCGGAGCGGCGGCTCGGCGACAAGGTGGTGCTGCTGCCCAACCTGCCGAGCGCGCAAGTCCCCGCCGGAAAAGCCGCCGCAGACAACGTGGTGGTGCGCCAGGGCGGCAACATGCCGGCGCTGGCCGGCAGCGCCGAGCCTCACTGGGAGCTGGCAAAAAAGTACGACCTCATCGACTTTGAGCTGGGCAACAAGCTCACCGGCGCAGGATTTCCGGTTTACAAGGGGAAGGGCGCCAAGCTGCAGCGCGCGCTCATAGCCTTCTTTCTGGACGAAAATACGCAGGCGGGCTACCGCGAAGTGCTGCCCCCGCACCTCATCAACGCCGATTCGGGCTTTGGCACCTGCCAGCTGCCCGACAAGGAGGGGCAAATGTACCACGCCACCGCCGACGATTTCTACCTCATCCCCACCGCCGAGGTGCCGGTGACCAACATCTACCGCGACGCCATTCTCAGCCCCGCCGAGCTGCCCATCCTGCTCACGGCCTACACGCCCTGCTTCCGCCGCGAGGCAGGCTCCTACGGAAAGGACGTGCGCGGGCTAAACCGCCTGCACCAGTTCGACAAGGTAGAGATTGTGCGCTTTGAGCTGCCCGAAAACTCCTACGCCGCGCTGGAGAGCATGGTGGCGCACGTGGAGAGCATTGTGCAAAAGCTCGAACTGCCCTACCGCATCCTCAAGCTCTGCGGCGGGGATATGAGCTTTGCCTCGGCGCTCACGTTCGACTTTGAGGTGTACTCTGCCGCGCAGCAAAAATGGCTGGAGGTGAGCTCGGTGTCCAACTATGAGAGCTTTCAGGCAAACCGCCTCAAGTGCCGCTACCGCGCGGAGGATAAGAAAACGCAGCTGGTGCACACGCTCAACGGCAGCTCGCTGGCCTTGCCGCGCATTGTTGCCGCCCTGCTCGAAAACAACCAAACCGAAAGCGGCATCCGCATTCCGGCGGCGCTGCACGGCTACACAAAGTTTGGCGCGATAGGCTGACGCTGCACGACGAAAGCCTCGCGAACACTCGCGAGGCGCACCCAAGCGCTTTGATTTTATGTTTGTAGAAAAATGTTATTTTTAGCGATACCATGCCAACCGAGCGGATCATAATGGGCATCGACCCCGGCACCACGATAATGGGCTACGGCGTAATTAAGGTTACCGGCCGCACGCCGGAGCTGGTGGTGATGGGGGTGATTGAGCTCAAGAAGTATGCCAACCACTACCTGAAGCTGCAAAAAATATTTGAGCGCGTTACGCAAATCATTGGCGAATACCTCCCCGACGAAATCGCTGTTGAGGCGCCGTTTTTTGGCAAAAACGTGCAGAGCATGCTCAAGCTCGGGCGGGCGCAGGGCGTTGCCATCGCCGCTGCCCTTTCGCGCGATGTGCCCATCCGCGAGTACGCGCCGCGAAAAGTAAAGCAGATGATAACCGGACAGGGCGAAGCCTCGAAGGAGCAGGTGGCGGGGATGCTCAAGAGCATGTTTGGCATAAAAGAGCTGCCCAAAGAGCTGGACGCCACCGACGGGCTTGCCGCCGCCGTGTGCCACTTCTACTGCACCACCTCCGCGATGGAGCAGATAGCGGCGGCATCGGCGGCTACGACAAAAAAGACGACAAAAAAAGCAGCGTCGAGCTGGGAAAAGTTTGTTTCGCAAAATCCTGAGAAAATCAAAAACAGCCATTAGCAACCCTCGCTGCTTTTCAATATTTTTCATGCACCCGCCAAAAACCCCAAACGCTACGCTCCACCGGCAAAGCGCTCATTTATCCAACTTTCGCAAGTTAAATCATTGCCTTTAGTAAGCTCCGCTTTTGCCTCAGCCGCACGCCTTAATTTTTGGGTTTTTAGAGGCTCCTTTCATTTCTTCTTATTCATTTCCTCTTACTCATTTCCTCTTACCAAACACCGTTTTCGGCTCAACGCCGCCCATTAGCCGCCGGATATTCTTGCGGTGCGTGTAGAATAGCAGCAGGCAAACGAAAGCGACGAAAATTCGGACGGAGAGCAGCTGCTCGCGCAGCAAAAAAACGGTGGCCAGCGGAAACGACAGCCCCGCGCACAGGGAGCTGAGCGATACGTAGCGCGTAGCGGCAAAAACAGCCACAAAAACGCCGAGCGCCACCAGCGCGCCAAGCGGCTGTATGGCAATGGCAACGCCCAGGGTGGTGGCAACGCCTTTGCCTCCGCGAAACCCGGCAAACACGGGGTACATGTGGCCAACAACCGCCAGCAGGCCGTACGCAATCTTTAGCGCGCTAAAAAATTCGGCGCTGCGGTCAACCCCCGGAATGAGGCAGGCCGCCAGCACCGCCAGCAAGCCCTTGAGCGAATCGGCCATAAAAACGGGTATGGCTGCCTTTGCGCCCAGCACGCGGAGCACGTTGGTGGCGCCGGCGTTGCCGCTGCCATGCTCGCGAACGTCAACGCCGTAAAACGCTTTCCCAATCCACACGGCGCTGGGAATGGAGCCTAACAGGTAGGCCACCACCCCAAAAACGATGGCAAGCCATGGAGCTGCCGTCATAGCCGCCGCTGCGCAGCTCCCCGAAACAGCTATAATCAATGTAGTCATTTTAGTGTTGAATTAGCGACAAATATAGGTATTTTTTTTCGTAAGCAAGGTCGATTTGGTTTGGGGGGTAAGCTTTAGCTTGTCGAGGTCGAGGTTGGAGAGGAGCGTAACGCCCGGGCGCTTGCCTTTTTCAAACGTTCCGAAGATGTGCTCCACGCCCAGCGCCTCCGCGCCGCCAAGGGTAGCCCAGCGCAGCATTTCGCCCAGCGGAACATGGGGGAAGTGCGCCGCGAGGAGCTTAAGCTCGTCCAGCAGGTTGAGGCTGGTGTTGGAGGCAAGGCTGTCGGCGCCAAGGGCGATGGCGGCGCCCTTGTCCCGCAGCATTTGCAGCGGCGGCAGCCTGCGCTCAATGTACAGGTTGGAGGCTGGGCAAAGCACCCACGAAATGTTTTTGCAGCGCTCGGCGGCGGCGGCGTAATCGGCGGCAGAGGTGCAGGTGTTGTGCACCAGCAGCAGCTTTTGCGCTTCGCCAACGTGCTGCAAGGTGTGGTGTATGGAGGATTTTCCGGTGGGCGGTATCGGGGTCAGCCCCATAGCCGAAAACAGCTCGTGCAGCGCTCCCCTACCCTCCCTAAACAGCAGATTTTCGTCGCTGCTCTCCTGGTTGTGCACGCTCCAGCGGCTGCTCTTCGCAAGGGCGGCGTAGAGCTCGGGCAGCGTTGAGTAGGGCGCGTGCGGCGTTACCGAGGCCGACAGCCCCAGCCGGACGGCCTCTGCCGCCAGCGCTTCTGCCGACCGCGCGGCGCGCGCCACATCCTCGCGCCGCAAGCCAAACCGCTCCACAAAGGTGTGGTAAAAAACGGGGCTGTGCGCCTTCACCTCAAAGGTAAGCCCGATGTTGGAAATGTCGCCTACGGCCACCGTTCCGGCGGCGTACAGCTGGGCGTCGGCAAGGGCGATGGCGCGAAGCGCCTGCTCGGCGGTAAAGGCGGCGCGGCGCGCGGCAAGGCCGGAGATGAAGCCGGCCAATCCGGTGTGCTGCGGCATTGCGCCCCGGAGGTGCGAAAGCTCGAGGTGGCAGTGCGCGTTGACAAAGCCGGGCGTCAGCGCACCGCTGTAGAACTCCACGCCCTCGCGCTCCTGCAGCGCGCTGTCGGGGGCGGAGAGGTCGAGCACCTCGCCATCGTCGCCGAGGGTGAGGATAGCGTTGCGGCGGGGCGGGGCGCTTATCGGAAAAAGGTAGTGGGCGGCAATTTTTCGCATTACGGATGGCGGTCGAAAGGTGGGGCGGGCGTCGCCTGCCGCTCCCTGTAGATACGCGGCGGGCGTCGCGCGTCGTCGATCACGGAAACCCTCACCGGCGGCGACGTGTCAACCGGCGCTCTGGCCTCGGCGGGCGGATGGGGGGAGGATGGGCGCTGCTCCTCCTCGGCGGAGGGGAGGAAGCGCAGCATGACATTTTTTGCGGCGATGCGGCGGGTTGGGCGAAGCGAATCGGCGTCGTAGTCGAAAAGGTAGCCGCGCACGTGGGTAGCCGCGCCGTCGCGGTTGACGATGGAGAGCGAGTAGCGCTGCCCCTCCTCGCTGCGCTGCACCTCCCGCTCTACCCGCAGCAGCAACGAATCGCTCGCCGCCGCGTACAGGCAGAGCGTCATGCGCGGACGGCTCACCGAATCGGCGTTGTAGCGCACCACGGTTGCCTCCAGAATGTACTCGCCCAGCCCCTCGACGGGGATAGAAAACGGCACGCGCGAGGTGTCGCCGTCTTTGGGAAGCGCCCACTCCGATTTTTCCGTCCAGCGGTTTTGCTTCCGGTGCAGCGCCTCTACCTTGCCGGTTGCGCTCTTTTGCAGCTTCTCCAGCCGCCTGCTGACCTTGTCGTAAAGCGCTGTAGCCTTATCCTTCGAGCTGTTGTAGCGGGCTAAGGTGGCGTAGAGCTGCTCGGTCGTGTAGCCATACCGGTCGAGGATGGCCGTGTACACTGCCGTAGAATCGCTCCTCCACGAGGGCTGGGAGGAGACCTGAGCTACCTCCAGCACGGCGTCGGCGAGGTGCATCTCCGCCAGCATCCTGACCAGCTTGCGCTCCGGTATAGATTTTCTGCTCCCGCACGCCACCATGACGAGGGAGAGAATCAGCCCTAAAATAAGATGTGAATGACGCATAGCCGTGGTGTTTTTACAAATATTTGCGGCGCAAAGTTAGCATGAAATTTTGGAATTATACGCAAGCTAAATAAAAATGTCTTGCTAAAATCTAACGGGAGAAATGTGCGCATATAGCTGTCTGAACTCGGATTCTTGTGATTTGAATGATTGACGGCGCATAGCGCGCTGCATAGCGCTGTAGAGGCGCACGGCGTGCGTGCTCTACAGCGCCATTTCGCCGCGATTTCGTCGCTGAGAGGCTTTTCTGCGTAACATGAGCATTGGTTTACGCGCCTCATCATTTGGCAGCGTAAAATTAAAGTCGTATTTTTGCAGCGAAAATTTTCAAACAAGACGATGATGGCAACAGCGTTAGATAAGCAGACGAGCGATAAGGTGGCTTTTATCAGCTACATCATTCCGGCTTTTGCAGAAGCCTACAAAATGCCGCTTCCGGAGGCCTACCAGTACCTCAAAAAATATGGCGGGCTGGACTATCTGCACGAATGCTGGTGGGCTTTACATGCCGACAACGATATTTGGGCAATTCACGATATTTATGACGTTTGCCGCCAAAACGGGGGAATGCGATGAAGGTATATCATGGCAGCTATACGGGCATTGAGGAGATAGATTTAGCGCAATGCAGGTCTCATAGAGACTTCGGACGTGGCTTTTATGTTACGAAATTCTTTCATCATGCGGAAAAATGGGCGATGAATGTTGGCCGTCGGCATAAAACGCAAGGCGTTGTTACGGGGTTTGAATACCGCGAGAACGGTTTTACGCATCAGATTTGCAAGATAAAGAAGCTTGACACGTACGATGAGGAATGGCTTGATTTTGTGGTAATGAACCGAAACGAAAACGCGCCGGAGCCTGCTCACGATTACGATATTGTAGAAGGCCCCGTAGCCGACGATAAGGTGCAAAACAGAATCGACTTGTATTTGGAGGGGCGAATTTCAAAAGCCGTTTTTTTAAAAGAGCTTACGTATCACGAGGAGACGCACCAGCTATGCTTCTGCACGCTAAACTCGCTGCAAACGCTCGCCGGCATAAGCAAAACGCTCCGCCGAAGCATCACCGACATTTCCGAGCCGCTGCTCGAAGCGCTGATGCTCGAAAGAAATATAGACGAAAAAGCGGCGTTGGACATCTTCTATACCTCCGCTACTCTTGTTGACCTGTCGGATAAAAATACGGAGCTCTACAAAAAGCCCTGGCAGGAAATTTACGAAATGCTTGCAAAGGAGCTGAAGCTGTAGCTTCCCTCCGCACCAACAAAACGAAGCAAAAGCGTGTAAGCCATTGTTGAAGTGATTTGCACGCTTTTTTTGTGCACCCCGCGCAGCCGGATTTTTGCCCTTGCAAAGAAAAAATTCATCCCTTTCCCGCTGCAAAAACCTTTTTTCATTCGCCTGCGCTTGGGGAATCCGGAATTTTCATGTAATTTTGCGCCAATTTGAGGCAGATTGAACATGCAAAGCTTAGTTTCCATTACCGATTTTACGAAGCAAGACATTCTTCGGGCGCTGGAGCGCGCCGCTGCGTTTGAGGTCAACCCCCACCAGCCGCTGCTCAACGGGAAGGTCATTGCCACGCTGTTTTTTGAGCCCTCCACGCGCACGCGGCTGAGCTTTGAGACGGCCATCAGCCGGCTGGGCGGGCGCATCATCGGGTTTTCCGACGCCCGCAGCACGAGCATCAGCAAGGGCGAAACGCTAAAGGATACCATCATGATGGTGGCCAACTACGCCGACCTCATCGTGATGCGCCATCCGCTCGAGGGCGCGGCGCGGTATGCCTCCGAAATCTCCCGCGTGCCCATCATCAACGCCGGCGACGGCGCCAACCAGCACCCTACCCAAACGCTCCTCGACCTCTACTCCATCCAAAAAACGCAGGGCAAGCTCAACGGCATCAACATCGCCATGGTGGGCGACCTCAAGTACGGCCGCACGGTGCACTCGCTCCTGCAGGCGCTGAGCCTCTTCAACGCGCACTTCAACTTTATTGCGCCGCAGGAGCTCGCCATGCCGCAAGAGTACAGGCTGCTCCTCGAAAGCCGGGGCATTGCCTACGAAGAGCATACCGACCTCGCAGAGAACATCGGCGAAGCCGACATCATCTACATGACCAGGGTGCAGCGCGAGCGCTTCCTCGACCCAATGGAGTACGAGCGCGTGAAAAACGTGTACGTCCTGCACAACAAAATGCTCAACAACACTAAACCCAACGTCAAAATTCTGCACCCGCTGCCGCGCGTCAACGAAATAAGCGCCGACGTGGACAGCAACCCTAAAGCGTACTACTTTGAGCAGGCCGGAAACGGCGTGTTTGCAAGAATGGCGGCCATTTGTATGCTACTCAGATTGTGAATTAGGAATTAGGAATTAGGAATTAGGAATTAGGAATTTTTGCTACGCAGAAAAACGTTTCGGCGATGAAATGGCAGCGATACGCAACAATGCGCAATGCGTCGCGCCACGCGCCATCAACCATAGCAATCCCTCAAATCAAAAAAATCGGCGTTCGGACTTCAAAAAAAAAATCACATCGCAGCCAACGATGTGCGTACCATGAATTTGTAACCCAAAAATCGGCCATCGGCATTATGAAAGAAGAAAAGCACCTTAAGGTAAGCGCCATAAAAAACGGCACGGTGATAGACCATATTCCGGCGGGCAGCCTGTTTAAGGTGGTGGAGATTTTGGCGCTCAACCGCTGCAAAAGCCAGCTCACGCTGGGCAACAACCTTGAGAGCAAGCAGCTCGGCGCAAAGGCCATCATAAAGGTTGCCGACCGCTTTTTTGCCGACGACGAAATGAACCGAATTGCGCTGGTCGCTCCCCAGGCAAAGTTCAACATCATCAGAGGATACGAGGTGATGGAAAAGCGAACGGTAACGCTCCCCGACACCATTGTGGGCATCGCAAAGTGCATGAACCCCATGTGCGTCACAAACCACCAGCCAATCCCCACAAAGTTTAACGTCGTTTCAAAGCAAAACGTGCTGCTACAGTGCTGCTACTGCGAAAAAACAACCGACCAGGAGCACATCGTCATCATCAAAAACGGGGAGTAGCCCGTAAGCAGGCATGTCTGCTGAGTACAAACACGGAACGCCGCCTACATGCAGGCGCGTCCAAGCGTAAAGATTTGTTGAAAATGAACCACCTTAAAAAATTTGCTTTTGCCATGCTGGGAATTATCACTCTTGAGAATGCCTCCGCGCAACCCGCCAAATCGCTCTACGATTTTAGGATAGAAACGCTCGACGGAAGGCTGGTGAGCCTCGACGTGCTGCGCGGCAAAAAGGTCATGCTGGTCAACACCGCCTCAAAGTGCGGCTACACCAAGCAGTACGCAGACCTGCAAAGCCTGTACGAGCGCTACGGCGCCCACGGATTCGAGATTGTAGGCTTTCCCGCCAACAACTTCAAAAATCAGGAGCCGGGCTCCAACGAAGAAATAGCCGCCTTTTGCACCACCACCTACGGCGTCACCTTTCCCATGTCCACCAAGATAGACGTGGTGGGCAACGACCGGCACCCCATCTACCGCTGGCTCACCTCCAAGAGCGAAAACGGCGTGATGGACAGCCAGGTAAAGTGGAACTTCCAAAAGTACCTCATAGACGAAACCGGCAAGCTGGTGGGCGTAGCCTACTCAAAGGAAAAGCCCGACAGCGACCGCATCGTGGAGTGGATAAAATCCGGCGAGCTGAATGATTAACGGTTAACGGTTAATGGTTAGTAATGCGAAATAAATAAATTATTATGGATTTTGTCCGTAGGACATGCATATCAATAGAAATGATGAGACAACACCCTCCCCTTCAACCCCGTAGTGGGTTGAACTCCTGTGTTTGTGACATTTGACAAATTTACAAAATTTTGCAATAGCAAAATTTTGTAAATGTCTGGAACAGTGTCAAATGGCACAAACGAGATATGGTCATTTTGACGCTCGCAGAGTGTCAAGTGACCTTATCTACGGAGTTCCGAATAGGGGTGGGGCTACATACTTTCTATTGATATGAAAACCCTAAAGGGTTATTTCTATTACAAGTTATTTATTTCGCATCCCTTAATAGGCGAAAAGGCCGAGTTTATTGTTAAACTTATACATTTTATTACAGGGCTGTTGTTTACTGTTCTCGCAATCTACCATGTAATCTACAATTGAAGTACGCTGAAGTCATATATTATAAAGAGAGAAAAATAGCGCCCCCGCTTGACATTAATGGTGTTTTTTGCTTGGACGTTAATTATTATATTTTTTGCAAATCAAACGAAGCGATACAACATGGTTCAATGATTTAGAACAAACATTGCAATCTCTCAAACAATAACTTTTCGTCTTTTAATTCGCATTCCCAAATCCGGATCGTCTGCCACCCTTTATTTTCAAGCGTTAGCGTTACTTTTTTGTCGCGATTAACGTTTCGTTCACGCTTTTTTGCCCAATAATCGGCATTGTTTTTGGGGCATGTATTTCGGCAGTCATGCCCATGCCAAAAACAGCCATCAACAAAAATAGCCGTTTTTTGTTTGGGGAAAGTAAAATCCGGCTTGCCGAAAAGTTTATAATTTCTACGCCAACCTTTGATATTACAGGCTTTGAAAAAAGCGATAAGTTTTAATTCGGTGGATTTATTGCGACTGCTCTTAACTTGTCGCATTACCTCGCTTCGCTGTTTTTTTGTAAAAACGTCAGCCATTCTTTATGCAGCTATCCATTCTCAAAATCTAACATCCCGGCGTAATGAGCTGTTTTTTCTTTTCTGTTGGAATCGTTTATATATTCTTTTATGCAGCTACCCACAAATTTGGCCAAGTTCACGGGTACAGAATTTCCAATTATCTGCTCCAACTCGGTCTTATTTCCTATCCATTTAAAACTTTCGGGGAATGTTTGAATATATGTTCTTTCTTTTGTGGTTAAAGGTCTTGCTTTACTCAAATCATCAATCGGATCGCCATTATGCCTTGTATATCCCTTTGGTATTGGACGGTTAACGCCTCTAACAGTCGGGCTTGGTTCGTAAATACTGAAAATGCCGCGTCGAGCATAGCTGCGGGGATGCCGATAATAATATTCTGTTCCTAATGAATTGCCCAAATAATCGTAAATACTCATTTGCTTCTTACTTTGATTTTTTATGAGATAATAATCCAAAAAATGGTTGGTTTCGTGCAACTTCCCCACTAATATATAACGTTTTCTCATTTGTGGGACGCCACAATAGCTCGCATCCAATACAATTTCAGATAACCCGTAACCTGCATCAATAAAAATTTTCCGTGCTTGTTTTAATTTTTGAGTTTTAAGTATACGTTCTACATTCTCCATAACAAACCATTCCGGGCGAACATTACTTATTATTTCCGCAAAATTTATAGTCAAGTCGCCTCGTCCGTTATCCTCATTTCGCTTGCCGGCGCTCGAAAAATCTTGACAAGGAGGACCGCCAATAATCATATCTGGTTCTAAGGCAGAGAATACCGAATAGTCTGCTATTTTTGACAAATCTTTTTCAAAAACAGGATGGCTAAAATTTGCCTTGTATATGTCAATTGCCGGTTTCCAATTTTCAAAAGCGCCTACAATCTCATAGCCTGCACTTTGAAAACCTAAGGAAAGTCCGCCACAACCTGCAAATAAATCAATAACTCTCATAGCTAATCGAATAATTCCGGCGTATTAAAAATTATAGCGTCAAATCTCCTTTCGGGGCTGAGCAGGTTTTGACCTCCGCCTAAAATAATGTTTTTAATTTCATTGCGCTTTATTCTCGGGGTGGTCAATTCAGGACTTTGCATAAACGAATGCGTTACAATTCCGCTCACGGCAAACGCTTTATCATTTAAAGTATTGTATGAATAATCGTCAATGATTTGTTTGGGGTAAAATTGTCCGGTTTTAGAAAAATCATACAGCATTTTGAACAGCCAAACAAGCGTTCTCGCTTGTCGGGTAATTTTTGAAATTTGTTGATTGCGCAACTCTCTTACGATAAGTTCGACGAATGCAAAATTACTCCAAATAAAGACGTCAAGACAATTTTCTGCTAAGCGGGGAGATTTACCTTCTGTTTTCCAAACAGGCTGCATAACGACAGGTACTTGCCTGGAATTGTTCTCTGACAAAATCTTATCAAGGCTGTCAATCATGTCTTTAATATGCGGCAAAACTATTTCCGGATTCGCCCAATCGCGTAATTTGTCAAATTTAACATCAAAATATTGGCGTAATGAGGTGTGTGATTTTTGGTAAAGAGAAGCAATGCTGCATGCTAAATAGATTATCGTTGGCGGTCGAGTTACTATTTCGGTTCCAAATAAATCGTCTGATAAATTGCAGGTAGAGTTATCCGGTAGCGCAGTAAGTTTGATTTCCATTCCTTTTAACGCTACTCCATCGCTACGCTTTTGAGTAACTAAATCAACCCTTGGTAATTCTCCTATAACAAAGCGTTCATAAGGGGTATAAACACTTTCAAAAGAATAAAATAAATCGTCCGAATCTGGAGCAATACCAAATAATTTGTGCGTAGAAACTTTGCCACATCTTACTTGTTGTTTTTTGTCCAATGTGAGATAGGCGTTATCTATATTTTTATGCCCCATATATGAAGCCAAAGCGACAGGAAACGAGGAGTTAAACTGATTTTTACCCCAGGCGTCTTTTTGCTCAAAGTCTCTATTTGAGTGTTTAATACCAAACAACCCCGGCTTTTTTATTTTTTTATTCGCCATGACTTTATCTTTTATGAGCGCAAAATTAGATGAAAATCCTGAATTTCCAAGCGTACGGGATGAAAAAAGTTTTTTTACAGAGGAAAGATACTTTTTGCTGCCCTGCGATAATTTGAAATGCATCCCCCTCTCACGCTCCAAAAATTCCGAAATTCGCCATTTTTTGGGTTATAATAGCTATCTTTGCAGCCAATATGCTTTTGCCATGTACCTTTTAAAAATTCGACACGTACGCCTGGGGATGCGACACGTACGCCTGGGGCGATGCCTGTGCCTTGCGGTTGCCGTGGCAGCGCTGCTGTGCGGCGCGTCGTGCACCGTGAAGTGGCGGCTCAAGCGCGCCAACAAGAGCTACGAGCAGCAGGCCTACTCCCGCGCCGCCGACCGCTACCGTAAGCTGCTCGCCAAATCCGGGCTTACGCGCGACCAGCAGGTCGACGTGCTGTTCCGCTTGGCGGAGAGCTACCGCCTGTCGGGCAACAGCCAGGCGGAGGGCTACTACGCGCGCGCCATTTCGCGCGGCAACCCCAACCCCGACGCGCTGCTGGGCTTGGCAAAATCGTTGCAGGGAAGCGAAAAGTACGCCGCCGCCGTCACCGCCTACGAAAGCTACCTGCAGCTGGCGCCGCAGGACAGCTTGACGCGGCAAATGCTCGCGCTCTGCGTTGCCCTGCGCGACAGCGCCGTCGTCGGCACGCGCTACATCGTGGATAAGGTGGGCGACTTCAACAGCGCCAAAGATGACTTTGCCCCAGCTTTTGCCGAGGACGACTACTCGGTGGTATACTTCACCTCGTCGCGCGACGAGGCGCTGGGCAAAAAGAAGAATATCGTTACCGGAAGCAAATCTACCGACATCTTTTTCTCGCGGCAGGGGCGCAACGGCCGCTGGGAAAAGCCCCTCCCGCTGGAGGGCGAAATCAACACCAAGTCCGACGAAGGCGCGTGCGCGCTGACCTCCAGCCTGCGCGCCATGTACTTTACGCAGTGCCTCACGCGCGGCCCAAAAATCGGGTGCAGCATCTGCACCGTTGCCCGCAACGACGAAAATGTCTGGGCGGAGTTCGATAAGGTAAACCTGTTCGACAGCACGTTCAACGTGGCGCACCCCGCCTTTTCGGAGGACGGCTCGGAGCTCTACTTCGCCTCCGACATGGAGGGCGGATACGGCGGCTTCGACATCTGGGTGGCGAACCGCATGGGCGACGGAAACGAGTGGAGCGAGCCGGTCAACCTGGGCGCCGCCATCAACACCGCCGGCAACGAAATGTACCCCTACGCCAGAGATGAGGCCACGCTCTACTTCGCCTCCAACGGGCACAAGGGGTTTGGCGGGCTGGATATCTTTAAGGCAACGCGGCAGGAGCGTAGCGGCTGGCGGGTGGAGAACATGGGCCTCCCCATCAACTCGTCGGCCGACGACTTCTCCATCATCTTTGAGAAGGAGCGCGAGGCCGGATACTTCGCCTCGCGGCGCAAGGGCGGAAAGGGCGGCGACGACATCTACCGCTTCGTGCTGCCCGAAGCAAAGTACATGTTCATCGGCAGCGTGCGGTACTACGACGACGCCGCGCCTGTGGCCGACGCCAGCGCAAAAATCATCTCCAGCGACGGCGAAACGCTGATACAAAAAACGGAGCGCGACGGGCTGTTTTCGCTACAGCTACATCCGGAGGCCGACTACCTCGTGGTGGTCACCAAGCCCGGCTACTTTAACCAAAAGGCGAAGTTCTCCACCAAAGGCTTGGACGCAATAACCACCCTGCGCGACGAATTTAGGATGCGCTCCACGGCAAAGGCAATAACGCTCGAAAACATCCTCTACGACCTCGCCAGCTGGGAGCTGCGCAAGGAATCGGAGGCCTCGCTCGACCAGCTGGTGGAGGTGCTCAACGACAACCCGGGCATCAGCATCGAAATATCGTCGCACAGCGACAGCCGCGGCGATTCGACCTTTAACCTCAACCTGTCGCAAAAGCGCGCACAGTCGGTGGTGGACTACCTCGTGAGCAAGGGAATTGACGCCAGCCGCCTAAAGGCAAAGGGGTACGGCGAAACAACGCCCCGCATAGTCGATAAGGCGCTGGCCGCGCAGCACAAATTCCTCAAGGAGGGCGTGGCGCTGAGCGACGACTTTATACGGCAGTACGTGAGCAACACCGAGGAGGAGGAAATTGTTGACCAGCTCAACCGCCGCACCGAATTTAAGGTGATAGCAACGACGCCGTGAAAGCCGCAGCAGCGAAAGCCGCAGCAGCGAAAGCCGCCGCAGCGAAAGCTGCCGCCGTGAAAGCTGCCGCCGTGAAAGCCGCCGCTTCGCTAACGCATATTTTTGCCGGTAAAAACGGCAACCGAACAACAAACCAAACAACGAATGACGACAGACCGCTACGAAATGCGCGGCGTTTCGGCCTCTAAGGAAGACGTGCACAGCGCCATAAAGAATTTGGATAGGGGGCTTTTTCCCAAGGCATTCTGCAAAATAGTTCCCGACTACCTGAGCGGCAGCCCCGACCACTGCGTGGCGATGCACGCCGACGGCGCCGGAACAAAATCGTCGCTGGCGTACGCCTACTGGCGCGAAACCGGCGATATGAGCGTGTGGCGCGGCGTAGCGCAAGACGCCGTGGTGATGAACCTCGACGACCTGCTGTGCGTTGGCGCTACCGGCGGCGTGCTGCTCTCGTCCACCATCGGGCGAAACAAGAGGCTCATCCCGGGCGAAGTGGTGCGGGCTATCGTGGAGGGCACCGAAAGCTTCTGCGCGGAGCTGCGCGCAATGGGCGTGGGCATCTACCTCACCGGCGGCGAAACCGCCGACGTGGGCGACCTGGTGCGCACCGTCATTGTGGACAGCACCGCAACCGCCCGCCTAAAGCGGTTGGAGGTGATAGACAACAAAAACATTGCGAGCGGCGATGCAATCGTGGGGCTTGCCTCCTTTGGGCAGGCGACCTACGAGCGCGAGTACAACGGAGGCATGGGCAGCAACGGCCTGACGTCGGCGCGCCACGACGTGTTTGCCAAGTACATTGCCGAAAAGTACCCCGAAACCTACGATACCGCAATGGACAGCTCGCTGGCCTACTCCGGCTCGTGCCGGCTGACGGATAAAACCGCCACGCCGCTGGATGCGGGCAAGCTGGCGCTGTCGCCCACCCGCACCTACGCCCCCATCGTGCGGCAAATTCTGGAGGAGATGCGCCCCCACGTCCACGGCATGGTGCACTGCTCGGGAGGCGCACAAACCAAGGCGCTCCACTTTGTCGACAGCCTCCACATCATTAAGGACAACCTGTTTCCCACGCCGCCCCTCTTTGCGCTCATTCGGGAGCAAAGCCAAACCGAATGGCGCGAAATGTACAAGGTGTTCAACATGGGGCACCGCATGGAGCTCTACGTGCCCCCGCAGCACGCCAACAGCATCATCGCCACCTCGCAACGCTTTGGCGTGGAGGCGCGCATTGTGGGGAGGGTGGAGAAATCGGCCACAAAAAAGCTGACCATCCGCAGCTGCGAAGGTACATTTGAATACTAATGGTTAATGGTTAACGGTTAATGGTTAATGGCGCATGGCGCGAATATGCTTGAGCAGCGGGCGTCAGCGCACTAATCCAACGTTTGCAAGTTGATTAATTTGTTGATTATTCGCTATTGCCGACAAAAATAATCGACAAGGTGAGCGCACCTAAAAAGATGAGTAGCTGCGTAACCTTTCTCTGTGCAGCCTCTGTGCAGCCTCTGTGCAATACTAACACAGAGGCTGCACAGAGGAGCACAGAGGGCTTACGCCGAAATCAGAACGCCAGACGGCTTAATGTAGAATAGTTCGTAATCCGAAATTTGAAAACTTTACCTGTAAATGCTTGCCAAACGTATCATTCCCTGCCTTGACGTAAGAAACGGGCGCACCGTAAAAGGCGTTAACTTTGTCAACATTCGCGACGCCGGCGACGCGGTGGAGCTGGGCGCAGCCTACAGCCGCGAGGGCGCAGACGAGCTGGTGTTCCTCGATATTACCGCATCGCACGAGGGGCGAAAAACATTTGCCGAGCTGGTCAAAAAGATTGCGCGGCACATCAACATTCCGTTTACGGTAGGCGGCGGAATAAACGAGCTGCGGGATGTGGCAGAGCTGCTTGCCGCCGGAGCCGACAAGGTCTCCGTCAACTCTGCCGCCCTCCGCCGACCGGAGCTTATTGATGAAATTGCCAAAAATTTCGGCAATCAGGTGGTTACCTGCGCCGTTGACGCAAAGCTTGAGCACAACCGCTGGACGTGCTACCTCAACGGAGGGCGCATCCCCACCGGTAGGGATTTGTTTAGCTGGGCAAAAGAGGCCGAAAATCGCGGCGCCGGCGAAATACTCTTTACCAGCATGAACCACGACGGCGTAAAACAGGGTTTTGCCTGCGACGCGCTGGCGCAGCTCTCACAGTCGCTGGGCATTCCGGTGATTGCCTCCGGAGGAGCGGGCGACATGCAGCATTTTGAGGAGGCTTTTACCAAGGGAAAGGCCGACGCAGCGCTGGCCGCAAGCCTCTTTCACTTCAAAGAGCTGGAAATCTCCGCGCTGAAAAAATACTTGGCAGAAAAAGGAATTGCTGTACGGATTTAATTAGGAATTAAGAATTAGGAATTAAGAATTAGTCTGTATTTGTATTTATCTGCAAAAATATGTACAATCGCGTCATCTGTATCATAAAAATATTTTTCACACAGCCTCATTAAGCAAGGCTAAACGCAAAATTTTAAACAGCTAAAAATGAGTAAATTGCATATTTTTTTGTTGTGTGAAACGAATTACGGATAATTGATTGTTATAAATTGAAAATCAACCTGTTGATAAGCAGTCGCAAAATATTTTATGCAGCGGGTATTGCTGCTGTGGCGGGGCTGACGTGCCTCACGCCTTGCTTGTGGCGCACCTGCCACAAGAGAGGCGCGGAGTCGGAGCATTCGCCGTTTCCGCTGCCCCCCATTCCGCGCCTGACCAACGACGTGTGCAGCGCTCCGGCGTTTGGAGAAGTAAATGAGGCGGTAACGGCTTTCTTGCAGAAGTGGAAAATCAACGGCGCATCGCTTGCCGTTGCAAAGGATGGCCGGCTGCTGTACGCAAAAGGATTTGGCTACGCCGACGTGAAGCAGCGCGCGGAGGTTACGCCGGCCCATGTTTTTCGCGTGGCAAGCGTATCCAAGCTGGTTACGGCAACCGCCGTCATGAAGCTGGTAGAGCAGGAGCGGCTGAGCTTGGACGACAAGGTGTTTGGCAGCGAAGGAATTTTGGGCGATTTTATTCCCTGCGAAATCTGCGATGCGCGCGCGCTGCACATCACCGTGAGGCACCTGCTGGAGCATTCCGCCGGCTGGGATGCGTCGAACGGCGACGACCCCATGTTCATGGGGCACGCCATTGCCAACGAGCGCCGCCTCCCGCCGCCCGTTGGCATTCGGGATATTGCCTGCTTTGTGCTGAGCCGTCCCCTGCACTTTGAGGTGGGCGACCACAGCGAATACTCCAACTTTGGCTACGCCCTGCTCGGCCCCATCGTAGAGAAAGCGGCGGGAGCGGCCTACGAAGACTACGTGCGCGAAGCGCTGCTGACGCCCATGGGCATTACCGGCATGCGCCTTGGCAACAGCTACCCGCGCGACCGCTACGCCAACGAGGTGAGCTACTACGACGTGCCCGGCGCAAAGCCCGTAGCGGCATTCGACAACCCCAGCCGCTACGTGCCCAAGAGCCGGGGTGGGTACGACATGCGCACGCTTGGCGCGGCGGGCGGCTGGGTGGCTTCGCCAACGGCGCTGCTGCGCTTTGTGCTCTGCATCGACGGGAACCCCGAAGTGCCCGATGTGCTGCTGCCGGAATCGGTGGCAACAATGGCGCGCTGCGATTCCATTTTCGACCCCTTGGGCTGGCGAATGGCCGACGAGCGCCGCTGGCTGCGCACGGGAACGCTTGTCGGCACGTCGGCTGCCGTGGTGCGCGACGCCAACGGGTGGGCCTGGGCATTCATCGCCAACACCTCCTCTACAAAGGGCGCCGACTTCCCCTTTGAGGTGGAGGCGCTGATGCAGGATGTGCTGCAGGCAATGGAAGCCGAACGGCGCATAGCGGGCTGCGGAAAGTGTGAGTAAAATTGAACACCAAAAGGAGGAGAAAAAATGTACACCTACGATCATAAAATACGGGTGCGCTACGGCGAAACAGACAAAATGGGGGTAGTGTACCACGGCTGCTACCCCCTCTACTACGAGGAGGCGCGCACCGAAATGCTGCGCAGCGCAGGAATTTCGTACGTATCGCTGGAGCAGCGGGGCATTATGATGCCGGTAATGGAAATGCACGTCCGCTACATTGCCTCGGCATACTACGACGACCTGCTGACCGTTCGCGTAGCGATAAGGCAACCCCCCGGAGTGCGCATCGTTTTCCACTACCAAGTATACAACCAAGACGGCCAGCTCATTAACGAGGCCGAGCTCACGCTTGTTTTTGTGAACGAGGCAACCCGCAGGCCGTGCCGCATCCCCCAGGAGCTGAAAGCGATGCTCGAACCCCACTTTGCCCAACAACCTTAAAAACCGGAGTATATTGTCCTCATTTCCGGCTTTAGGAGAATGTAACATTTCTCCCGCAAATCCTGCCTGAAAATTGAGCGATGGGATGTATTTTTGCTCAACTTATAACCAAAAACATTTTGTACGCTTCTGTTCGACATAACATGCCTGTATTGCCCATTGCGCCGGTTGTTTTTGGGCTACTGTTTGGTTGCAGCTCGCAGCCCAGCCGGTTTGATGTGCAAAAAAACATCGTCTCCCTGGGCGTGCCGGTGCACCAAATCAGCATCTACCCGCCAATGCTCACCCCATTTCTTGACGAAAACCACGCGGAGGAGGCAAAGCTGAAGAACTTTCTGAAAACGGTGGACAACGTCCATATCTACCGTTTGCCGACAAAGCTGGCGCTCGACGGCTTTGCCGAGCGCTTGGACAAGTCGGCCTACGCGCAGCTGCTCAACGTAGAGCGGGATGGCCACTGCCTCAGCATTTACGGCGTAAAAAGCCAGACGAAGGTGATGAACTCGCTGATCTTACTGCTCAGCAAAAGCGCCAAAGTTCGCCCGGACGGAAATGAAGGCTCCAGCTACTGCATAGAGGTGAGCGGAAGCATCAGCAAGCCGGAGCTGGTAAGCTTGACCGACGTCAACCCCGCCTTTTTTGACCACTACATCCGGCGGTTTAACATCCAATTCTAACGCCCCCACCGGCCAAAATCAGCGCTTATAGCTGTCGCGGCCGGAAAAAAGCCGAATCCCTTCTTTGGCGATGCTGCGAAAATATTGCGCTAATTCTTTTTTTGAGGTGCTATGAAAAGATTGCATAGCCAATCTCCTACTATTTCTCCCGCATGGCGGTGGTATGGTAGGAGATTGGCTACGCCGAGCGGGGGGAGGTGAAAAACCTTATTTACACCTAATTTTTCTAACAAAACAACCTCAGTAGCCGAGCGAACAACAACATGTAACAACCTCATTACCTTATTATTAACGAAGACTTGCGGACGGATGTCGAAAATTGGGAGACGAGCAAACGAAAAATGAGGTAATAAGGTTGGATTATAGTTTGTCAACTCATTGCTACTGAGGTTGTTTTGTTGGAAAAATTAGGTGAAACCGAGCGTAGTGAGTTCACGAACACCAAAAATAAGCACGAGTGAGTAAATAAGGTTACCCTGCTCGGCGAGGCGGGCGGGGCGGCGTAGCCAATTTTCCACCACTTCTCCTGCATGGCGCTGGTATAGTAGGAGATTGGCTACGCCTAGATCCGCTTCGCTACGGTTTCCTCCACTTTTACCACACGAGACGGTGGTATGGTGGGAACTCGGCGCAGCCAATCTCTTCCAATGCTATACAATCTTTTCATAGCACCTCAAAAAAAGAATTAGCCCGTAAAAAGAGAAAAGTTAGGGGTCAATTCAATCGAATCCAATCGAATTCAATCAAGTTCAGCCGAGTTCAGCCGAGGGAAATCGCATCTCGCTAAAAATCACATAATTGTAATTTTTAACGCAAAAAACAAACTAATATCATAGTTTGTCAACTAAATTTTTAGTTATATTTGCGGGGAGAAAAAATCATACTCAACATGAAAGAGCTAACAAGAGCCGAAAGCGAAATCATGCGCATTCTATGGCAAAAAGAGCGCGCGTTTGTGCAGGACATCATTGACGAGATGCCAGCCCCCAAGCCCGCCTACAGTACGGTATCCACTATTGTGCGCATTCTGGAGCAGAAGGGCGTGGTAGGGCACCAACCTTACGGGCGTTCGCACTGCTACTTTCCGCTGGTCAAAAAGGAGCAGTACACGCGGGGATTCCTGCGCAAAATGATGAACCGCTACTTTGAAAATTCGCTGCCGAAAATGGTGTCGTTTTTTGTGCAGCAGGAGAGCTTATCCGCAGGAGAGATAGAGGAGATTAGGCAGCTCATGGAGGAAAAATTGCGCGAAAAGCGCGGAAATAACCAAAACCAATGAGCACGTTGACCTACCTTTTTGAATCGGGCATTTGCGCCGCTACGCTGTGGCTCACCTACCGCTGCCTGCTGAGCCGGGAGGTGAGCTTTGCGCTCAACCGCTTTTACCTCCTGGCGTCCATGCCGCTCAGCTTTGCCATTCCGCTGCTGCATTTGCCGCTGCTTCCCGCTGCAGACGTAGCCGTGGCGACGCTTGCTGACGCGCCACCGGCAAAGGAGGCAGAAGCAGCGGCAGCATGTGCCGCAGGTCTTGCGCTGCTGCCGGCGCTGTACTTCGCTGTGGCGGGAGGCCTTGCTGTCCGCCTTGCCCTGCGCCTCTACGGAGCATACCGTGCCGCCGCCGCAGGGCGGATTTCGCACCAGGAAACCTGCTACGCCTTTACCTTCTTCCGAAAAATATACCTCAGCAAGGAGCTGCTTGCCCATGCCCAGGACTACGAAAATATCCTGCTGCATGAGCAGGCGCACGCGCGGCAGCTGCACAGCCTCGACCTCCTGATAGCTGACCTGTTTGCTGCGTTACAGTGGTTTAACCCCTGGGCCTGGCGCTTCAAAAAGTCGCTCGTTGAGCTGCACGAGTACATTGCCGACGCCTACGCCGCTACCCGCGGAGCTGGCCTGGAAGCCTACATGCAGCTCCTATACCGGCAAACCGTAGGCCTACACCCGGACTACGGCAGCGGATTTAACCACTCGCTCACTAAAAAACGATTATCCATGATGACAAAAAACAAAACGAGCAAGCTCTTTACGCTAAAGATGCTTGCCATTGCGCCCGTAGCAGCGTTGCTGGTGGCGCTACTTGGCTGCGAACAGCAGCAGCGAAATGCTCAAGCGGCGGGAGCCGCAGCGCCCCTGCCTGCAGGCAGCTCGGCCAACAGCGCGCTACCCGATACCGTAGCGGTGACCCTCAAAACAGGAAAGGTGCTCATCTTGGTCGGCGCAAAGGAAGCCCCCACAGCGGAGCAGCTCGCGGCCATGAAGATTAGCCCCGACAGCATCGAAGCGGTAGCGGTTTTTAAAGGCGCGGGCAGAGCGCAAAACCCTCCGGATGCCGGCCGCAAATCATCCGGCGACAGCGTAACCATTACCCTAAAAACGGGAAAGGTGATTACGCTAATTGAAACAGCGGAAAATCCCCTCGAAGCGCAAATAGCAGCGCTAACCCTCGACGCTGCCGAAATTCAATCGGTGGAGGTGAAGAAGGGAAGATAGGGACGCTGCTGGGGATGCTGGCGAAGAATGGCTGCATCTCAAGTTGTCGCAGGGCGGAAAATTTAACCGCAAAGCGCGCAAATACGGAGCGCGCAGAGGTCGCTAAGCGCATTGCCTCTTTTGCGGATACCTGGCCTAATTCTTTTCTTGAGGTGCTCCGAAAAGCTGGTATGGCATTCGATGAGATTGGATGCGCCGAACTCCATTTCCTCACAGCGTTGCCAATGGCGGAGCCATCATAAAAAAAGGGTGGGGCGAGGCGGGGCGGCTAAGCTACTCCACATCCCCACCCACCACCCCGACGCAGCCACCATTCCGAACGCAGTGAGGAAATGGAACAAAGCGAAGCTCAGCGAAGTTAATCCCATACGAATTTTCATAACCCCTCAAAAAAAATCGCGAAAAGTTTGTTTGGCAAAAAAATATATGCTACATTTGCCCAAACTAAAAATCAACAAATTTTATCAGCAAAAAATGACACAATAGAACTATATACTTTGTAGTGTTTGATTAAAAGAACAGCTTTTACTTCTTATAGGCGGGCCGTAGAAATCACCAAAATTTTTAAGTAACCGTCTCATGATAAGTAAAAGCTCGTGTTTTTGGGCACGGGCTTTTTCTTGTTACGGTTACGGGTTATTGGTGATACCTTACGGCTTGGACGAGAAAATGTTCGCGCCCTTTTTTTATACCCATACATATAGCACAAGGGAAGCCGAAAACTTTATAGAGTAGGCAAGGTAAAGATGACAAGCTAACTACTATGAGACAGAATTATTTTTTGGTGGCTGCGATAGCCATTGCCGCAGGCGTAATGGCCACGAGCTGCGGAGGAAGCAAGAAGGTGGCGCTGGAGAGCACCACCGGCCAAAAGGCCATAGAGCAGGACGTCTGCGAAAAGCTGCAGGAGGAGAAGCCCACGCTACGGGCGGTAGGCGTTGGGCAGCACTTTAAGGAGGCTACCGCAAGGAACATTGCCGAGGCGCAGGCGCGCGCGCAGTTTGCGCGGTCGCTTGCCACAAAGGTCAAAACCTCTACGTCGGAGGACGCCGGCGCGAGCAGCGTTTACTCCGGCGACGAGGCTACGGGCAACAGCGTCAGCGACCAGATAGCAAAGGTCAACGACTTTGTAGATGCTGTGGCAAACGAGGTGGTGGCCGGTACGGTTCCGATTAAAATCTCCAAGTACATACTCCCCAACAAGCAGTACAAGGTTTACGTGTGCCTCGAGTACCAAAAAGGCGTGTCGGAGCTGGCGGCAGAGGTGGCCAAGCGGGTGGAGCAGAAAATCCCCGACGAGCAAAAGCTCAAGATGAACTTTGAGTTTGAGCAGTACCGCAAGCGCGTGGAGGCGGAGCTGGAAAAGGGCAGGTAAAAAACAGGTCGCGCCATGAAATTCACCTGTACTATAGTAGCGTGCTGCCTGCTGTGGCAGGCCGCGCTCGGGCAGGGCGCTCCGCGCTGGGTCAACGACCGGTGGCGGGAGGCGTCTTTTCCGCAAAGCGCCTACTTTACCGGCTTTGTCAGCGAATTTGCCATCCCCGGCGAGCCGGAGGACAAGGCTAAGGCAAGGCTCGAAAACGACGCCAAGCGAAAGCTGCTGGAGAGCATCCGGGTCAGCGTGCAGTCCGACCAGACAATCGCTGACCGGAGCGAAGATCTAAACGGAGCGCTCGCGCAATCCTACGCCGCCTATAGCTCGGTAGTCAGCACGTCGGCCAGCGCCGAAATTGTGGGGCTAACGGTGGAGGCCTACTACGACCGGAAGGACGACGTGTTCTACGCCTTTGCCTGCGCCAACAAAGCAGAGCTTAAGGAGTACTACAAGTCCGGCGTGAGCGTGGCCATGCAGAAGATAGCGGCCGCCATGAGCACCGCCAGGCAGCAGGAGAGCAGCGGAAACAAAGGGCGGGCAAAAAAAATGTACGAAAGCGTACAGCCGCTCTTTGGCGAGCTGGAGCTTGCGCAGGCGCTGCTCGTGGCGGTTGGCTGCGACGAAGGCAGCATCCAGACCGCCAAAGCCCTGGCGCTAAAGTCGGCGCTCACCGCAGCGCTGGCGCAGGTGCAGGGCGCCATTGCCGTGTACATCGATTCGGAGGAGTGGAACTTTGACCAGCGCGTGCGGCTGCTGGCCCCCAAGCTAAAGGCCGAGCTCGCCAAGCGCGGCTACAGCTTTACCGACGCGCGGAAAGACGCCGACTGGCTCCTCGCCATCAGCGCCGCCACCCGGCAGGGAAGCGGAACGGGCGGAATTTTTATGGCCTACTTAGACGTTGAAATTTCCATTGTTGAGCAGCGCACAAAAAAGGAAATATACGCAAACACCTTTACCGACCTCAAGGGCGGTGGGCTCGACTACAAGGCGGCAGGGCGAAAGGCCTACGACAGCGGCCTGCAGGCCATTGCGGACGAAGTGGTAAAGAGCATAGAGCGATGACAACAGCAACAACAACAACAACAACAGCAACAACAAAAACAAAAACAAAAACAAAAAAAACAACCAATTAACAACTCATTAAAACAGAAAAAAAGATGAAAAAGATTCTTATTCTAAGCATCTGCACGCTATGGTGCAGCGGCATTTTTGGGCAGGACAGAAAGGTGGCCGTGTTTGACCCTGCCGGCGACGTGAGCACGAGCGCTAAAGAGATTGTTCGCGAGGAGATTAGCAGCATCATTGTG
>JAIROF010000170.1 GCA_031257655.1 Prevotellaceae bacterium
GAAGGAAGGAAGGAAGGGAGTTTTTAGTTTTTAGTTTTTAGTTTTTAGTTTTTAGTTTTTAGTTTTTAGTTTTCCCGGTTGTTCGATTTTTTTTCTAAAGATTAGAGGTTTAGGTTTTACTATGCTTATGGCGATACGATCAAAAACATTTTGCGCGGTAGTAATGGTGGAATCGACAGGGGCCAGAGCGCTTGCTTCGTTGTCCCACAGCGACATGTAGGCGAGGTGGGGGGTATAGGCGTTTCCGCGCTCCGCTTTAACGTCCGCCCTGTAGAGGAGCGCCGGCTGTCCGCACGAAAACTCGTCCTCCTGTAGCGTAGCGCGGTTGAATTGAGGGTAATGCTCGTTGTAGTCTCCGGCGAGGTTCATTTCGAGCCAGCATGTCCACGCCGATGCCGGCGCAACCTCGACCTGCACCACAAACGATTCCTTTTTTGGCGTAGCGCCCGACACGCCGTCGACTTTTTCGCTGCTGCGGCCGCGAAAAAGCGTCGTCCAGTGCGGCACGGCGACCGGAACATCGGCCTTGCCCTCCCAGTCGCCGCGAGCAGCGCGGTAGGTGACAAAAACCTGCCGGAGCTCCCCGCTTTGCGGGTTTTCGAGCCAAATGGCAAATTGGGGCGGCTCGGCGTAGGTAGAGAGGTAAATGGCTTCGCTGTTCATGTGAATATCAAATTTTATTTCCACCCTGCCCTGCGTCCGCCAAATTGCCCAACCCGCAGCTGCTGCAACCGCAACCGCAAGCCCCGCCGCTGCTTTTAGCGCTATCGCAATCCTTTTTTTGTTCATGCCCTGCTTGTGCTCATGCCCTGCTTGCGGTTGTCCCGGTTTTGTCATAGCGTAAACCCGCTTCGGTAAGCCCTTTTATCCAGCTTCGCCGCTTCGCTGTTGCCCACAATATCGCCGGTTGCCGCGTCGATTCTCAGCAGCTTTTTTCCCGAACGGTACGATAGGTTCGCAAGGTTAACCATGTTTGCGCTCAGCACCCCCTGCTCGATGGATGCGTTTGGCGTTTTTCGCGAGCGGATGCAGTCGATGAAGTTTCGATGGTGCGCATCGTCTGGGAAGTATCCGGCGGCCTGCTCTACCAGCTCCCCGCCGTTGCCGAACACCTGCCAGCCGCCGCCATGCCGTCCGAGGAACATCAGCCCTTTGGCGCCGTAGATTTCGATGCGGGTAGCGTTGCTCCTCCATTCGGGGAATTTTTCGCCGTATCGCACCTCCTGCGGCGTTTTGTACATGTAGCTGCCGTACTGCGACGATTCGAGCGCGATGGGATACTTGCCCATATCGAAGACCACCGTTTGGTTGTCGGGAATATCGCGCTTATCGTTGAATATCACCCGTCCTCCGGCGCAGAACACGGCCTGGGGCAGCCCCGGGTCGCCCAGCGCCAGGCGCGCCAGGTCGATAACATGCGAGGCGTCGCCCGACATGGCCCCTCCTCCCGAATAGGCCCACCAGTCCGACCAGGCCTTATGCCGCGACACGTTGTAGGGCACAGCCTCCGCCGGCCCGAGCCATGCATTCCAGTCCAGCCCTTCGGGGACGTCGCTGTCGGGCTTCAGAATCCACTCGCGGGTGCCGGGCAGCATGCAGTAGGCTTTCACGGTAACGATAGCGCCCAGCTTGCCCGAGGCGATGTAGCCTCGGGCCGAAAGCGCGTAGTCGGCGCTCCGGTTTTGAGTGCCGCACTGCACAACGACCTTATTCCGCTCGGCGGCCTCAACTATTTTCCGGCCTTCTTCCAGCGAAAGGCATACGTTTTTTTCGACATACACGTCCTTTTTCGCTTCGCAAGCCCAAATGGTGGCAAGCGCGTGCCAATGCTCGGGGGTGGTGATGACCACGGCGTCAACATCCTTATCGTCAAAAATTCTTCGCATATCGGCAGCGCGCGCAGGCTCATACCCTTGCCGCTTAGACAGCTCCTTGATGGCGTTTCCGCCGCGCTGGCTGTCCACATCGCATACGTACTTCACCTCTACATTTTTAGCGCACTGCTGCAAGCTGAGTATCACCTGCGTACCTCGCCCGCCGGCGCCTATTAAGGCCAAAACAACTTTGCTATTTGCTCCTTTCATTTTATGGTAATCCTTTCTTTTCTACTTACGGCTGCCTGTTTACTAACGGCTGCTCAATTTTCACACGTTTTCGGGCACTTCGTAGCCTTTTCTGTAAGCTCCTCTTGCCAGCTTATTGGCGGCATCGTCGTTGGTAAACTTTTCGGTTTCGGGGTCAAAGAGGAGCTGCTTGTTGCCCACGCGGTATGCGATATTTCCGAGGTGCACGAGCGTAGCGCTGCGGTGGCACTCTTCGACGTCGCCGTTGGGCTGCTTTCTACTCCGCAGCGATTCGATAAAGTTGATTTGGTGCTCGTTATCGGGCATCACGCCGCCGTCTTGCGCCACGATTTCGTTTTTTGGCCCCAGCACTTGCCAGCCGCCGCCATGACGTCCGAGGAACATCAGCCCTTCGGTGCCGTAGATTTCGGTGCGGGTAGCGTTGTTTCGCCAGTCGGGAAATTTTGTTTTGTCGTAGCGAATATCGTTTGGCGTTTTTGTCATGTAGCCTGTTGCGCAGGCATTGTCGCAGGTGAGCGTATACTCCCCGAAGTCGTAAACGATGGATTGAAATTCGGGGGTTTCGCGCATTCCGCCAAAGATATGGTTTCCGCCCCAGCCGTAGACGGATTTCGGGTGTCCCGGGTCGCCGATAACGAGGCGGCAAAGGTCCATTACGTGCGAAGCGTCGTCGGACAGCCCGCCGCCGCCGTAGGCCCAGTAGCAGAGCCAGCCGCCCCGCCCGTGTTCGTCTACAATGGAAGAGGAGAAGCCGCGCATGGGCGCCGGCCCGAGCCATTTATCCCAGTTGAGCCACGAAGGTACCGGCGTTTCGGGCGCTTCGATCCACTTTCCGCCGCCAAGCAGGTTGTAGCATTTGACCGTCACAATTTTGCCCAGCTTTCCGGAGGCGATATAGTCGCGGGCTGTGAACCCGTAAGGTGCGCTGCGATTTTGGAAGCCTATCTGCACGATGCGCCGGTATTTTTTGGCCGCCTCTACCAGCTTTCGCCCCTCGAAGATGTTGACCGAAGGATTTTTTTCTACGTACACGTCTTTTCCGGCCTGACAAGCCCAGATAGCGGCCAGCGTGTGCCAGTGCTCCGGCGTTGCCACCCATACGGCGTCTACATCCTTGTCGTCGAATATGGCGCGCATATCGTCGGTAGCGCCGGGGCGGTAGCCCAGCTCTTTTTCCACCTCCGCTACGGCTTTGGCCAGCTTTGTGCTGTTTACATCGCACACGGTTTTTATCGTTACGTTTTTGTTGATCTTGCAGCAGCTGATAATGCAAGAAAGGCCACGTCCGCCGCTACCTACCAGCGCAAGGACAATGCGGTCGTTGGCGCCGGCGCACGAGGCGGCAAAGAGCGAGCTTACACCTAAGCCAACGCCAACTGACGCCAAAACGCCCTGTTTTAAGAAATCACGTCTATCCATGTTTGTTATTGCTAATTTATTTCACATTGTTTTTACTTGCCTTGCCCGGAGATGTTGGCGGGCGCGATGGGCTATTTTTTATCAGGTAATCCACCGAGTTAAGCATCAGGTTGCGGAAGCTTTCGATTTTCCAGTCGTCCCAGTGTCCGAGCGATGTGTATATCACGTTTTTACCGTTTATCCAGGCAACGGGTTCATCGGGCACTCCGGGGTTGGCGCCGAGCAGCAGGACTGCCGCGCTATCCGTGCGCAAGGGGCGGTTTTTGTAGAGCCAGTTGGGGCTGTTGAAGGGGGTAACGCCCTTCAATACCGGGTGGTTTTCCATTCCCGGAACGATTGCGACGTCTGTACCCGTTTTGAGATGCCCGTAGTGGCCGGTGTAGCTGCCGCCAAAGACGTCCTTGTCCAGCTCCGGCCACTGAGCCAGCAGGTTGGAGGCGTTTTCTTTTGCCGCCACCACCCCTCCGCCTTCGCGGGGCACATTTCCTTTGGCGTCGAAGGCGTGCGACGCGGTTCGGATTCCCAAAACCGGGCGCCCGCTTGCCACATAGTCCTTAACCGCCTGCATTTTTTCGGGTTCGAGCGCGCGGCGACGGATGAATATCACCGCCAGGTCGGCGTCTTCCAGTATTTGAAGATTTTCGAGGTTGTGCCGCGTAGGGGGCGCAGTTTTGCCGTCGGCGTCAATCGGCATGCCGTAGGCGGCATACTCGGCTTTGACGTCCTTTGAGGCGTCTTTTTTGGCGTCGGCCATAATCGGAATGCCCAGCGCAAAGTCGGAGTGGATATTTTTCAGCGTAAGGTCGCGGGCAAACTCCGGCAGGCGCTGGTTGGCGCGGTATTCGCTTTCGGCGGTGAGGAAGGCTACCCGCGGGCGCTTATCGCCCGCAAAAACAAACTGCTTTTTGCCCGTAAAATCGGTCGAAACGATTGAGGGGCATACGTACGTTTCAATGTACTCGACCATTAAATCAAGCCCGGAGAAGTGGTCAACAAACGGGGGCATTTCGTGGTTGTACATCAGGTCGGTCATGTCGCGCATCAGCACCACGTTCATTCCCATGCGCTTCATGGCGCGAAGCCCAAACGAGCGCCCAATGACGCACATGTTCGTGTGCACGCCCACTAAGATGACATTTTTAACGCCTGTTTTTTTGAAGCAGGCGCCGATTTCGGCTCCGGCATCGCTGATGAGGTCGTTGTTCGCAATGGTCAACGCTTCAATTTGCCGCGACCATGCGCGGTAAGGCTTGCAGCCGCTGTTTTCGCAGCCTTCGTCCGACTGGTCTACAGGCCAGGGGGCGTCTTTTTCCGAGGGCAGCTTGCTGCCGTCGGCCAGGGCGGCGATGCTGCTGCTGCGCTTATACTTCGCTGCGGCTTTCCGCGCGGGATGCTGCTTGTAGAAGTCGAGGCAATCGCTCGGAGCGTGAACGATTTTGACCCCTTTGCTGCGGGCAATGGTAAGGACTTCGTTCATAGCCGGCGCGATTTCGGCTACGCGAGCGGTGGCGTCGTTGCACCAGTGCTTGTCCCACATGTCGCAGATAATAATGGCCGTTTCGGAGGGCTTCCACATTTCGATGCGGCTGGTGACAGCCCACGCTCCTGCTTCTAAGCGCGATGGCGTTCGCTGCTGCGTCGAAATACGCAAAAGCTCCTGCCCACCGGCAGTAGAACAAGCCCCTGCGCCCACGATGCAGCAGAGCAGCGCCTTACAAACAAATGCGCCGTTTGCCCGGGCGACTTTTAAGAAGTTGGTTGTATCCATAACAAATAGCAAATTGAAAAAACACTTGAAAAACACTTGGAAATTACTTGAAAGCTACTAAAAATAAACAAAACAAGCGGAGCGGCTGCCGCATGGTTCGACGCATAGCGCTGTAGAGACGCACGGCGTGCGTCTCGGCGTGCCTCGCGCCTCAGCGTCCTTATGAATATCTTGCAGCAAATTTGCTTTTGTAAAGCAATAAAAATCAGCATTTTTGCGTTAGACATCACCCCCGGCCCCTCTCCAAAGGAGAGGGGAGCAGGTACTCGCCTATTCGGCGCAAGCCTCCCCCCTCTCCTTTGGAGAGGGGCCGGGGGTGAGGTCTGCTAAGTAAATCAGCAAGGTATACAGCTTGCAAAAGTTGGGTAATTTAGGTTTTTCGTCCCTCCAATTTATGCCACGCGCAAAAATCGGTGCTGCCGCTTCTGAATTTTCGCCGTAGCTGCTTTTGTGGGGCGACATCGGGTGCAAAGGTAAGCTATTTCAAAGTTAAATGACCTTTGAAAAATGATTTTTCTACTGTGATTTTTGACTTTTTTTCTGCGGAGAGGATGTTTTAGCGGATTCGCCATTTTTTTAGCGCGCAGACCTTGGCCGCCCGTAGCGCAGAAAGAAACCTCACTCCCCCCCTTTATCATCATTAGCAAACAGGTTTTAAGGAGTTTAATTGGTTTTGAACACCCCTACCCTACGGGATATTTAGCAATGCGAAATAAATAAATTGGTTCTACCGTTATTTGTGTGGAGGTAGAATGCTAAAGATACATCAGCTCAACTTTCGCATTCATGCAATTTATTAATTATGAACGTTTTGCAGTAAAGCTGTTTTTGTGTTCTACCATTTGTTAGACCTCGCCCCCGGCCCCTCTCCTTTGGAGAGGGGCCGGGGGCGAGGTCTAACTGTAGAATGTACAGTAATTTAATCATTTAGATGGCCTTCACACAAATAACGGTAGAACCAGCGAATTAGAATATTCTACTTTTTGAAGAATGCTCGTAGTAATCGGGAT
>JAIROF010000220.1 GCA_031257655.1 Prevotellaceae bacterium
TTTGCATTTTGCATTTTGCTTTATGCATTATGCATTATGCATTATGCATTCTGCATTCTGCATTATGCATTCTGCATTCTGCATTCTGCATTCTGCATTCTGCATTCTGCATTCTGCATTCTGCATTCTGCATTCTGCATTCTGCATTCTGCATTCTGCATTTTGCATTTTGCATTTTGCATTCTGCATTCTGCATTTTGCATTCTGCATTCTGCATTTTGCATTCCCGCAGGGTGTGTGTGTGGCATACTTTGCGCCTGCCCAGCGCATACGCATACCGCTGCCCAAGCCCCTACCCTACCCTCCACCTTTCCTCCCCAAGAAGATGCAGTACAACAAGAGGCCGCTGTTTTTTTTGATAACCGTACCATAAGCGCAACGTTAGGATTACTTTCGATTAGCGATAGCGCACCCGCAAGGCAGGCGGCAGCATCTTTTTCCGGCCTGCGCCTCCGCTGGAGGCGCAGGCCGGCGCCGATACAGCCCAAATGTTGCCGCCGCCTGCTTTTTCGTGCTTACCGCCCGCAGGGAGTTGAGCTATGCTGCTGCGGGCGCATTTTTGAGCGTTGCCAGCAAAAAATTCCACCACTTTTCCACAGCGGCTATCTCCACCCGCTCGTCGGGCGAATGCGGGTTGAGGATAGTGGGGCCAAAGGAAATCATGTCCAGCTGGGGGTACACGCCGCCCAGCAAGCCGCACTCAAGCCCGGCGTGGATGGCGCGCACGTGCGGCCGGCTGCCGAACAGCTTTTCGTACAAGGCGCACATCACCTTTAGGATGGCCGAATCGGGATTCGGCTTCCAGCCGGGGTATCCCCCGGTGAAGCAGCTCTGCACGCCGGCCAACGAAAACGCCGACTCCATGCACTCCGCCAGGTGCTCCTTGGCGCTGTCCACCGAGCTGCGGAGGAGGCTCGAGGCGCTCATCCTGCCCTCCCCTACCCTCACTATGGCAAGGTTGGTGGACGTCTCAACAAGACCGGGAATGGCGTCGCTCATGCGCACAACGCCGTTGGGACAGGCCAGAATGGCGCTCAGCAGCGCGCGCTGCGAGGCCGCATTCGCCACCTTTTGGGGGGCGGCGGGGGCTGGCTCAAGCGAAATCTTCACCTCGCCCTCCACGGCGGCATATTCGGCGGCAATAACGCCCGCAAGCGCTGCCACCTCCTGCCGCACCGCGTCCACCGCGCCATCGGGAACCACAACAACGGCAAATGCCTCGCGCGGAATGGCGTTGCGCAGGTTCCCCCCTTCGAGCGAGGCCAGCTGCGCACCGTGCCTTTCGGTCAGGCGCTTCAAGATGCGCGCGGCAACCTTGTTGGCGTTAGCCCGCCCCAGCGCAATGTCCACGCCGGAGTGCCCCCCCTTTAGCCCGGTAACGCTAAGCCTAAAGGCGGCTCCGGCGGCGGCGCTCTGCTCCTCGTAGGCCGCGCTAAAGGAGCCGTCTAAGCCGCCGGCGCAGCCCACGCACAGCTCCCCCTCCTCCTCCGAGTCGAGGTTGAGCAAAATATCGCCCTCCACCCATCCGGGCTTCACGGCCAGCGCGCCGCTCATGCCGGTCTCCTCGTCAACGGTAAACAGCGCCTCTACGTCCGGGTGCTCAACGTCGGCGGCTTCGAGCACCGCCATGGCCGCCGCTACGCCAACGCCGTTGTCGGCGCCCAGCGTCGTGCCGCGCGCGCGCACGTATGCGCCGCTCACGTACGCATCGATGGGGTCGCGCTCAAAATCGTGCGCCGTGTCGCTGTTCTTTTGCGGCACCATGTCCAAGTGCGCCTGCAATACTATGCCCTTGCGCCCCGACATGCCCGCGCTCGCCGGCTTGCGGATAAGCACGTTGCCGGCAGCGTCTACCTCGGTGTAAAGCCCCAGCTGCCGGCCAAACCCGGCAACAAAATCTACCGCCTTACGCTCCTTTTTCGACGGACGCGGAATCTGCGTGAGTTCGTAAAAATGCTGCCACAGCCGAGCCGGCCGCAGCGAAAGAATGTCTTTTCCCATACTCTGCTTGGTTTTTAGTTTCAATTATGTAGCACAATCTAACGAGTTATTTGAAGCATAAAGATAGTTAAATAAAAGATAATCGCAACTATATTTAACAAAAATATTTTCTAATCAATTGGGATACAATGGGTTTTATGCCTACATTTGTGCCCGCAAGAAGGCAAAAAGGAAACGAAATCCAACCAATAACGCATAAAACCAAATATAAAAAACAAAGCATGAAAAAGGCAACAACGATACTGCTGCTGCTCTTGTCGACGCTAACGGCAACGGCGCAAATCAAGTGGTACAAGTTTGAGGAAGCGGTGGAGCTGAACAAAAAGCGCCCGAAAAAAATCTTCATTGACGTGTACACCGACTGGTGCGGGTGGTGTAAGGTGTACGACAGAAACACCTTTAGCAACCCCGAAATTGCCGCCTACATGAACGAGCACTTCTACTCCGTAAAGCTCAACGCCGAAACATCCGATACCATCCGATTTCAGGGGCACACGTTCGTGAACCCCAACCCCAAAGGACGCCAATCGACGCACATGCTGGCCGCATCGCTGCTCAACGGACGAATGAGCTACCCCTCGGTGGTGTTCATGAACGAACAGTTCCAGCTGCTGCACGTCCAAAACGGCTACCTCCCGCCAGAGCAGTTTGCCCCCTTCATGGTCTACATTGGCGACGCCTGGTACGACCCCAGCAAAAACACCTCCTGGGAAACATTCAACAAAAACTTCAAATGGCCGATTGTTAATGATTAATGGTTAATGATTAATGGTTAATGGTTAATGGTTAATGGTTAATGGTTAATGGCGCAAGCGCGGTGGGCGCAAGCGCGGTGGGCGCAAGCGCAGTGGGCGCAAGCGCGGTGGGCGCAAGCGCGGTGGGGCGCATGGATGCATCATAAAAAAAAAGGAAGGGGCGGTGGCGCGGGGAGGCGAAGCTGCCCCGCGCTCGGCGTAGCGTCCACGCTACGTCGGGTTAAAAGCAAGGTGCCAGCCTTGCAAATACGATACGACGTACCCCGGCGTTCTCTCCGCAGGCAGCCCCGCAGGGACGACTTTACAATTGAGAATTGAGAATTGAGAATTGAGAATTGAGAATTGAGAATTTGAAAGCATCCGTACCCTCTCGCAAAAACTCGAATGTTTGGCGCAAGCCATTTACAAGTCCCGCATGGGACGGCACTTGATTAACCGGGTAATGCCATAAATTGCACGAAACAGTAAAGTATTATGCTGATTATAAACCATTTACGTTAATGAGGTTAATGAGGTTGTTATTTCTACTATATCTCCCTGCTACTGAGGTTGTTTTGTTGTTAAACCGAGCGTAGCTAGCTCACGAACACCTAAAAAAATAAGCGCGAGTGAGTAAATTTAGGTATAACCGAGCGCAGCGAGCTCACGAATCACCAATAAATAAGCACGAGCGAGTAAATTAGGTTTTTCGCTCCCTACAATTTATGACACCACCCAATTTTTGTTGCATTATCCTTATATTTTGTTATATCAACAAGCATAACGATTCGTTATAGAAAGTTATTTTTATCTTTGCCATCATTTTCTAATTAAACTAAAATAGATGCTCAAACGAATACTCACCAGCCTTTTTTACGTGCTTCTTCCGTATCTCCTTTGGGGACAAGCGCCGCGCTGGCTTAGCAGCGAGGGCAGGCGCGGTGCATTTCCCGAAAGCGTTTACGTCACGGGGTTTGCGGTAGGAAATGTGCGCCCCGACGAAACCGTCCACGCGGCCACCGAGCGGCTCAAAAAGGAGGCTCAGGGGCAGCTCTCGGACGGCATACGGGTGAAGGTTGAGAGCGAGCGCAAGTCGTACAGCAAAAGCGCCAGCGCAAACGACGCCGAGGAGCTGAGCGCGCTCTTTGAATCGGCGGTAAAAACCTCCTCCGCCGCAGAAATCGTGGGCGTACAGACCGATGCCTACTTCGACGAATCCGAAAACATGATTTACGCCATTGCCTACGCCAAAAGGCAGGAGCTGACGAGCTACTATGAGGCCGATATTACCCTCGATGCGCAGCGCGTGGAGGGCTTTTTCAGGGCTGCGCTTCAGCTGGAAAAGCAAGGCTCGAAGGTAGCGGCGCGGCAGCAGTACGAGGAGGCCATCCCGCTGCTGGCAAAGCTCAACCATGCGCAGGATATGCTGATAGCGCTCGGCAAAGGCGCCGCCGACGCCGAAGGCCTGCAGCAGGAGCGCACCGAAAAGCTGTTCACCGAGCTGCGGCTGTCGCTGGCACGGCTGGAGCGAAACGTGTCGATCTTTGTGGAGAGCAGCGAAGATATCTTTGGCCAAAAAACCACCTCTGTCGTTGCCAACAAGCTGAAAGCGGCGCTTGCCAGGCAGAGCAGCTGCACCTTTACCGGCGACGCAGCGCAAAGCGATTTCAGGCTGAACCTGAGCGCCAGCACGCGCAAAATCGGAGAACCTACGACAGCCATCGTATTCTGCTATGCAGATGTGACGGTGGAGCTGGTTGACAGCTACACCGGCCAAAGCGTCTACCAGGACGAAATCTCCCAAAAAAGCGGCTCCACCTCCTACGAGCGCGCGGGAAGGCAGGCCTGCGAAGAGGCCGCCCCGAAAATCGCAGAAAAACTTAGGCCGTGGGTTAAGGAAAAATAGCAGCTATGGCACACAGATGGCGAATACTTACTCTACTGCTTACCCTCTTGTACGCTGCGCTGGCCTGCGGACAGGGCAAAAGAAAAGTGGCCATGCTGGAGCCTGTCATCAAAAGCGGTGAGGTTACGCTGCTGCAGAAAGAAATCATTCGCGGAACGCTGGAGGAGGCCATTATCGCCACGCCCGGCTACGAAGCCGTAACGCGCACAAACCTCGACGCCATTGCCGGCGAGCTGAGCTTTCAGCAGAGCGGGATGGTGGACGACGACCAGCGCAAGCGCATAGGCGTAATGAGCGGCGCCGACCTCATCTGCGTGCTGCAGCTTACCGCCGAAGACAACGACCTCTACGTGAGCAGCTCGCTGATAGAGATAGAGAGCGGAAAAATCATCCGCACGGCCAACGAGCTGATTCACGGAGCGTCTGGCGCCGCCATCCAGGAGGGCTGCAAGTCGCTGGCGGAGAAGCTGACGAGCGGGGTGAGCGTAGCCGTTCCGCTCGACCCGGGCGTCCCGGAGATGGTGCAGGTGCAGGGGGGAAAGTTCATGATGGGCTGCACCGCAGAGCAGGAAGGCGCCTGCGAGGAGGACGAGCTGCCCGTGCGGCAGGTGTCCGTGCCCAGCTTCCGGATAAGCCAGACGGAGGTAACCCACGAGCAGTACGTGCGATTTCTGAACGAAAGCGAAATAAAAACGGCGGAGGCTTACGCCGACAAAAAGCTGATACACGTCAACGCCCACGTGGAGTACGCCAACGGACGGTGGAGCGTGGTGGTAGGATACGAAAGCTACCCGATGATCTACGTGTCGTGGTTTGGGGCAGCCGCCTACTGCCGGTGGGCGGGCGGACGCCTGCCTACCGAAGCGGAGTGGGAGTACGCGGCGCGCGGCGGCAGCAAAAGCGCCAAGAGAAAATACGCCGGCAGCAACGCCGCCAACGAGGTGGCATGGTTTGCCGGCAACAGCGACAACCACGTGCATCCGGTAGCCCGAAAAAAGCCAAACGAGCTGGGCCTGTTCGACATGAGCGGCAACGTGTGGGAGTGGTGCGCCGACTGGTACGTCTCCAACGCATACGCCGTAGAGCTGCCGGACGACATGTCGGGCACCATTCGCGTGCTGCGCGGCGGCAGCTGGAACGACGATCTGCCAAACTGCCGCACCACCTACCGGTTCAACAACGTGCCGGAAAGCAGCTACGGAAACCTCGGCTTCAGGCTGCTCATCCCGGAGCCGGGCGAAGCGTGAAGACAAAAATGAGGCTTTTTGCATTCTACAAAGTTAGACCTCACCTCCCGTCCTGCCGAATTACAAACTCGGCAGGACGGGGAGTTTAGTTTTTAGTTTTTAGTTTTTAGTTTTTAGTTTTTAGTTTTTAGTTTTTAGTTTTTAGTTTTTAGTTTTTAGTTTTTAGTTTTTAGTTTTTAGTTTTTAGTTTTTAGTTTTTAG
>JAIROF010000003.1 GCA_031257655.1 Prevotellaceae bacterium
CCTCTCCATGAGCGAGCTGATGGCGCTAATCGCGGAGCGGTAAGCAGCAGCTTTCAAACTAAAAACTAAAAACTAAAAACTAAAAACTAAAAACTAAAAACTAAAAACTAAAAACTAAAGACTAAAGACTAATCACTAATCACTAAAAACTAAAAACTAATCACTAAAAGCTACCGTCATTGGTGACGCAGTGCGGAGTTCGGCGCCCCCAATCTTTTCATTGCACCTCAAAAAAAGAATTAGCCTGTTTTTTCGTATTTTCTATCAGGTTATTAATTTTTTTGTACCTTTGCAAAATGCTAAAAGTTAGGTAACATAATATGCTCAACTGTATTGGTATGCTGCGCTCGGCATGGTTTTGTGCGGAAATAGCGCGCAGAGGGCGCGGGTTTTTGTGCTTTACGCCGCTGAAGAACCGGAGCGTAGCGGAGCTCGGCGCAGCCAAATGGCTAAAATCTGTGTAAATCATGAGCATCTGTGCAAATCATAAAAATCGGCGTCTGCTGCGCGCTAAAAAAGCAAATCGCAGCTTTCGGACGTGCGGAGTATAAAAAGCTACTACTCAACTTATAAAAAATGTGTGGAATTGTAGGAATGTTTGAAATTGGCTCGGATCCGGAGGCGTACCGAGCCCAAGTGTTGAAGATGGCGCAGAAAATTCGCCATCGTGGCCCCGACTGGTCGGGCATCTACTGTGGCGGAAGCGCCATCCTGGCGCACGAGCGCTTAGCCATTGTTGACCCGGAATCGGGGGGGCAGCCGCTTAAAAGCAAGGACGGAAAGCTAATCCTTTCGGTCAACGGTGAAATTTATAACCACCGCGAGCTCCGCGAAAAGCTCGCCGGAAAATACGAATTTCTCACCGGATCGGACTGCGAAGTGATACTTGCGCTCTACCGCGAAAAAGGCTGCGACTTTATTGAAGACCTGAACGGTATTTTTGCCTTTGCCCTGTACGACGTGGAGAAAAACGTCTTCCTCATTGCGCGCGACCACATTGGCATTGTGCCCCTCTACCAGGGCTGGGACGACGAAGGACGCTACTTTGTTGCCTCCGAGCTCAAAGCCCTTGAGGGGGTCTGCTCTACCATTCGACCGTTTTTGCCCGGAGAAGCCTACTACAGCCCCGACGGGAAGCCGAAAAAGTGGTACCGCCGCGACTGGGAATCCTACGAAGCCGTGAAGGATAACACCTCCGACGCTGCCGCGCTGCGCGCTGCGCTGGAGAGCGCCGTGCAGCGCCAGCTCATGTCCGACGTGCCCTACGGCGTGCTGCTCTCCGGCGGCTTGGATTCCTCGATTGTTTCGGCCATTGCAAAAAAATTTGCCGCCCGCCGCATCGAAGCCGACGGCGAAAATCCCGCCTGGTGGCCTCAGCTCCACTCCTTTGCCGTAGGCCTGGAGGGCGCCCCCGACCTGACGGCGGCGCGGCGCGTGGCAGACCACATCAAAACCGTGCACCACGAAATTCACTACACCGTGCAGGAAGGATTGGACGCCATACGTGACGTGATTTACTACCTCGAAACCTACGACGTTACCACCGTCCGCGCCTCTACCCCAATGTACCTCCTCGCCAGGGTAATCAAGTCTATGGGGATTAAGATGGTGCTCTCGGGCGAAGGAGCCGACGAAATTTTTGGCGGATACCTCTACTTCCACAAGGCCCCAAGCCCCCAGGCGCTGCACGAAGAAACGGTGCGAAAGCTGGGAAAGCTCTACCTGTACGACTGCCTGCGCGCAAACAAATCCCTCGCCGCATGGGGCGTGGAGGGAAGAGTGCCCTTCCTCGACAAGGAATTTCTGGACGTGGCCATGCGCCTTAACCCCGCCGACAAAATGGCAAAAAACGGGAAAATGGAGAAGTGGATTTTGCGAAAAGCCTGCGAAGACCTCCTCCCCGAAAGCGTGGCCTGGCGGCAAAAAGAGCAATTCTCCGACGGCGTGGGCTACGGCTGGATTGACAGCCTGAAAAAAATTACCGCCGAGGCTATCTCCGACGAGCAGATGCGCCGCAGCGCAGAGCGCTTTTCGGTAAACCCTCCGCAGAACAAGGAGGAGTACTACTACCGCTCCATTTTTGAGGAGCACTTCCCCTCGCAGCAGGCGGCGCAAACGGTGCCCTCCGTGCCCTCCGTAGCCTGCAGCACCCCGGAGGCGCTGGCCTGGGACGCCGCTTTCCAAAACCTCAACGACCCATCGGGTCGCGCCGTGGGCGGCGTACACATACACGGCCTTTGAGGAGAGGGTTTTTTGAGGTTTCCGATAGCAATTTTCAACGCACAGCCCATGTCTTCATGCAATAGGAAAGACCGCCTTGGCGTAGTGTACTCCACCAACCCCAGCTTTTGCTACGCATCGCCGCAAGACGCCGCTGCGGCCACGCTCCCGCCGCCGCAGCAAAACCTGCGCGTGCAGCTCGACCGCAGGCAGCGCGGCGGAAAGCAGGTTACGCTCGTGACGGGGTTCGTGGGCAGGCAAGGCGACTTGGAGCAGCTGGGCAAAATCCTCAAGATGGGGTGCGGCGTGGGTGGCGCTGTCAAAAACGGCGAAATCATCATCCAGGGCGACCACCGCGACAGGGTGCTCAGCCTGCTGGAAAAGGCAGGATACAAGGCAAAAAAAGCAGGAGGATAGGGTAGGGTAGCGCGGCTGCGCAAGCGCGGCTACAAAATGGTGAGGTCTTTTCCGCAGGCCAGCAGCAGCAAAATAGCGCCCCCCACAACAATGCGATACCACCCGAAAGCCTTAAAGCCGTGGCGCGTAAGAAAGCTTATGAAAAACCGGATTGCCAGCATCCCTACCGCCAACGCCACAGCGTTGCCAACGCCCAGCAGCACGAGATTCTCCCTCATGTTCTCTTCGGCAAAAAGTATCTTGTAGTCCTTGATCAGCTTGTAGGCCGATGCGGCAAACATGGTGGGTACGGCAAGGAAAAAGGAAAATTCGGCCGCCGTTTTCCGGTTCAGCCCCGTGGCCATGCCGCCTACAATGCTCGCCGCAGAGCGCGACACGCCGGGTATCATGGCGATGCACTGCGCCAGCCCAATCTTGAGCGCACGGCGGCTCCCAATGCGCTGCTCTCCTTGCTCGCGGCTAAACCACCGGTCAACAAAAAGCATCGCAATGCCCCCCGCCACCAGCATGACGGCTACCACCGGCACGCTCTCCAGCAGCACGTCTATGTAGTCGCCGAGAAGAAAGCCGATGAGGGCGGCGGGAAGAAACGCCACAAAAAGCGTGACGTAAAAGTTGAGCGACTGAAAAAATCGCTTCCAATACAAAATGAGCACCGAAATAATGGCGCCCAGCTGAATGTTGACCGTAAACGCTTTGACCAGCGGGCTGCTCTCAACGCCCAGCAGATGCTGCGCAAGAATCATGTGCCCGGTGGACGAAACGGGCAAAAACTCCGTCAGCCCTTCTACGATGGCTACGATAATGGCTTGTAATATGCTCATGTGCCGTGGGGATTTTTAGTTTTTCTCAGCTTGACTACTTCTAAAGGGGCTACTACGATGAAAGGTGATGCTGCGATAGCCCTGTAGCGCGACATTCTGTAGCGCTACATTTAGCTTTGCCTTTTTACCGGACGCTTCATGATGGCGTAAATCTCGAAGGCAAAGCCAAAAACGACTATGATAGGCGCAAGCGTGATCCGGCGGAAGCTGTAAAGCGCCTCGGCGTTGAACTCGTTTGGATCGGGCGATTTGCCGCCGCTCATAAGCGCAAAGCCTACAGCTATGATGGCAAAGCCGATGAGCATCAGCTTGTAGTTTTGCAGCCCAAGGGCAATGTTCGTGCCCGATTTGTCGGCTTTGGCAGCTGACGCAGCTTTGGCGGCCGCCGCAGCTTTGGCCGCCGCTGTTTTGGAGTGTTGTTTTGACATGTTATAATTATATGGTGTTTTTTTATGTAACCTAAAGCCTGCAAAGATTTTTACAGCCCTGTGGTCGGCTGTGTTTTATCTATATCTATCTATTTAACCCCCGCCCCTACGCGCCAATTCGTAATTCGTAATTCCTAATTCGTAATTCCTAATTGATTAGTAGTACAAATCGTCCGTTTTCATATCCAAAAACTTATTCACGGCAAAGTAGGTTGAAATAACGCCCACCACTACGCCCATGGCGAGCAGGCAAAGGAACAAAATCCCCACGACTTCTACCGTAAACAGCTGCACCATTTCGCGCCCCACTTCGTTGCGCACAAGGTAGAACAAACCGAGCAGCAGGATCATGGCAACTATTGCCGAAATAACGCCGTGCAGGGCGCTCTTGAGCATAAACGGGCGGGTAATAAACGCTCTGGTGGCGCCTACCAGCCTCATGGTGTTTATTAGAAAGCGGCGCGAGTAGATGGAAAGCCGTATGGTGTTGTTGATTTGCGCAAACGAAACAAAAAAGAGCAGCCCGCTAAAGAGCAGCAGCATGGCGCTTATCTTGTTGATGTTGTCGTTCACCTCTCCGATGAGCGATTTTTGGTAGGACAGCTCCTTTACCTGCTTGAGCTCCTTAAACTTTTTTTCGATAACCCGTATGCTGTCGTTGTTGGCGTAGCGGTAGCGCAGCTTGGCCTCAATGGACACGGGCAGCGGGTTGTAGCCTAAGAAGGCAACGAAATCCTCCCCCAGCATTTCGCGCAGCTCGCGCTCGGCGTCTTCCTTGGAGATGAACTTGGTTTCGCGCACGTAGGGCGACACGTCGAGCTGCTTGCGCACCCAGGCAATGTCGGCCTCTGTGGCGTTGTCCTGAAGCACCACCGAAAAGCCGATGTTCTCCCGAACGTAGCGCGACAGCCGGTTGGCGTTGAGCAGCAGCACCCCTATCACCCCTAACAGCAGCAGCACCAGCGACATGCTTACTACGGTGGATACATACGAATTGCGCAAACGGCGCTGGGTATAGGGGTTGTTGGACGCTTTTGCCATGACGGGAATGGTGGCTTTTTCTTCTTTTATTTATCTTGTTCGGAAAAAAATTTACGCCGTAAAAGTAGCGCTTTTTTACAAGAAAAACAAGCACAAAAATTTCGGCTAATCCTTTTTGTTTAATGGTTAACGGTTAATGGTTAATGGTTAATGGCGCAAAGCGCTGTGATACGCACCTCATTAGGGGCAACCTCTAAAAACCCCAAAACCAAGGCTCGCGACTTCTGCAAGTCCCGCAGGGACGGCGCTTGATTGCCCGTATGCTTTAGCGTACGGATGCGGCGTACTCGCTTTTTTCGTCCTGCCG
>JAIROF010000080.1 GCA_031257655.1 Prevotellaceae bacterium
GCAACCCGTTTCCTTTGTCAATTGAGGTATTTTACAGGTCAAATACAGGTCAAAAATTCTTGGGTTTTGCAGTGAATTTTCAGGATTTCTCGGATAAAAATGTCATTTTGGCGCTAAAAGTTGTATCACCACAAAAATAAGTGATTTTTCTCAACCTGCAAAGCATTGGCTAATTTATTTTAGCACAATGCTTTGCTTTTTATCAACAAAAAAAGTTTGCGGATTTAAGGTAAATCAACCCTTATAATTCTCATAGTACTCAAGATGAGAATCTGTATCAAAGTAACGGGATAAATACTCCCCATATTTTTTTGACTCGTTTACTCGCGGAGACCCAAACATACACATATCAGATGCTTGCTCATACAATAGGTGCGCCATATAATCTTTAAACGCTTCCTCTTTATCTTCTGGCGTTCCCTTATATGTATTCTCAAAACATTTTTCATAAAACCCGAAAAAGGCAGCTTTTTTGTTCGGGTATTCTTCGCTTCCTTTGTAATACTTATACATGCTGTAATCAGACTTTTCCATGTTTGTAAAGGTTAAATTTTGAGTAGAATTGCTCGACAATATCTTTCAGCTCCGCCGGCATCGTCGAAAAAGCGGCGTCCTTTATTTCCGATGGTATTTCGCAGGTGTTGTCGGCTTCGGCTATTGCGCCGGTGATGCAGGCGAGCGTGTCGCTGTCGCCGCCGAGCGAAACGGCAAGGCGTATGGCGTCCTCAAAGCCGGAGCTCTCCAAGTAGCAGGTTATAGCCTCCGGAACAGTGCCCTGACAGGTCTCATCAAAGCCGTAGGCGGGGCGAATGTCAGCCACCTTGCGGCTTAAATCGTAGCCAAACTCCTTTTCTACGTACTGTCGCAAAAATGCCTTGCTTTTGCCGCTGCGCGCGTGGTAGATAGCCGACGCAACAGCCATAGCCCCCTTTAAACCCTCCGGATGGTTGTGCGTGCATTGTGCGCATCGCTGCGCCTCGCGCAAGGTTTCTTTGAGCGTCGGAAAAACCCAGCCAACAGGACTTACCCGCATGGCAGCGCCGTTTCCAAAGCTGTGGTATGGCTGTGGGTTATCGCTCCGCAGCCATGCGGCAAAAGAACCGCCGTAGCCGCCCTTGGGAGCAGGGTATTTATTCCCCCAGTAGTATAGCCGCTCTCCGTATGGTTTGCGCTGCAAAATAGCGTCCATCACAGCAATGGTCATAATGCTGTCGTCTGTTATGCTGCTTCCGGGCGTTACCATCGGAAAATTGTAATTTTTCGTGCGGCTAAACTCATACGCGCTGCCGACGTAGTCTCCTGCTATGGCTCCTATCATTTTTGGTTGGTTTTATTGGCGCAACATTACAAAAGGGGATCTCTAAAAACCCCAAAATCAAGGCTTGCGGCTCAGGCAAAAGCGGAGTTTACTAAAGTAAATGAGCATTTTGCCGAGGGAGCGTAGCGCAGAGCTTGGGGTTTTTAGAGGTTCCCCCGTGATGTTGCTATTTGCTCCCATAGCACTCATTTTTTAGCCGTATCGCTTTCTTTATTTCGCTTTCCGGCGTTTTCTGTGTTTTCTTTTGAAACCTGTTAAAAAGGACAACGATGCGGTCGCCGTCAAAGATAAAGAATATCCGGTAGATATTGCTCTCATACTCCACCCTTAGCTAATAAATACCGTCACGGATGAGCTTTACAAATCTTGAGCTTACCCGCTCCTGTGTTGCCAACATATCAAGTACATAGTGAATTTTTCTTTGCTCGCCTGCGGTGAGCGTTTGCATAAATTCCCTGTAGTAGTGCTTGAAAGCAACTATTTTCCGCTCCGGTTTCATGGAAGCAAAAGTAATAAAAATAGCAACATCAAACAACTTGTAATGCCTTATAGCGGATTTCAACTCACTAAGCTGAATGCTTTGTAATCAGCAACCATACTTGCCATATTCTACAATTTATGGCGTCACTCAGCATTTATTCCGGGTTCAGCAGGAGGTTGGATATGGCATACAGCGGGTAAACCCTAATTTTGTCGTATCGGCTAAAATTTTCGAGGGAGGTGCGCACGCCGTAATCCAGCTTTTTTTCCTGCATAAACAGATATAAGCTCTGCATTTTCCCAGAAGTTCCGGATTTTACTTCGATCGGAATGATTTGCTCATCCCTTTGTATCACAAAATCAACCTGCGCATGGCTTTGATGCTTTTCTCGCTGCCAGTAGTAGAGCGTAATGGGATAGTAGCACGAAGAAGCCTTGAGCAGCTCCAGCCCGACAAAGATTTCGGCCAAAGCCCCGCTGTTGACAGCTCTGAAATCGCTCGAAAGCAGCAGGCGCGAAACGTCCATGCCCAAGACGCGCTGAAAAATGCCCGTATCAAACAAAAACATTCGCCGAAACTTAGCGTTAACCTCTGCGCCCAGCGGGATGCCGTTTGCCGACGTGTGCGTAACAGGATACGCCAGGCCCGCCATGATGAGCAGCTCCAGCGCATCTTTGACCTGCCTGTTGGAAGCTTGCTCCGAAGCCCGCTCGTAAATAAACTTTCCCTCTGCCTGATTTGCTATGGAGGTAAAGACCTCGCCGATGCGCGATGCCGGCACGCGCGATTTATACTTGGCAAAATCGCCACGAAACGACAGCAGAAGGTCGTGGATAGCCTGCTGGCACTTGGAGAAATCTTGGCTCTTAACGTACTCCGCAACAACGGCAGGCATTCCGCCAAAGAGCATGAAAATTTCCATATTTTTCAAAATCATGCTGTGGACAATTTTCGGCAAAGGCTTGGAGGGAGAAGCGTTCTGGTATTCGTGCGCCAGCTGCTCGTTTCCGGTAGCATGCAAAAATTCGTTGAAGGCAAACGGATACATGAACACAGAGCGGATACGCCCTACGCCAAACGAGGGCAGCTCCTCCAGCGCAAACTCCAGCAGCGAGCCGGCGGCAATCACGTGAAGCTCGGGATGCTGCTCGTAAAAATAGCGCAGCTTGCTTATTGCCGGAATCCAAGCCTGAATTTCGTCAAGAAACAGCAAGGTTTCGCCTGCAACAACGGGCGTCTTGTAGTAAAACGACAGGCGTTTGCAGATTTCCTGGGGAGAGATGCCCGGACGAAACAGATTTTTAACGTCTTCCTCCGCATCCTCAAAATTCACCTCAACAAAATACCTGAACGACTTGCCCAAATGCCGCACAGCAGACGACTTGCCTACTTGCCTTGCACCACGCAACAACAAAACTTTCCTGTCCGGCTCCTTGCTCCAGGCAAGCAATTCTTTGTCTACGTTACGGAAAAAATATCTATCCTTACTCATTGCTGTTTTGGTCTGTTTTTAATATGTTACTAATCCGTTTCTAATGAAACACAAAGATAGCACATTCATTTGACATTTGCAAAAAACTAAGACCGAATTTGGGCGATATTTGCAAAAAACTAAGGCCGAGTTTTGGCTACATTTGCAAAAAACTAAGGCCGAGTTTTGGCTACACTTGCAAAAAACTAAGGCCGAGTTTTGGGCATATTTGCAAAAAACTAAGGCCGAGTTTGGGGCATATTTGCAAAAAACTAAGGCCAAGTTTGAGGCATATTTGCAAAAAACTAAGGCCAAGTTTGAGGCATATTTGCAAAAAACTAAGGCCAAGTTTGAGGCGTATTTGCAAAAAACTAAGGCCGAGTTTGAGGCATATTTGCAAAAAACTAAGGCCAAGTTTGAGGCATATTTGCAAAAAACTAAGACCAAGTTTGAGGCGTATTTGCAAAAAACTAAGGCCGAGTTTGAGGCATATTTGCAAAAAACTAAGGCCGAGTTTGGGCGATATTTGCAAAAAACTAAGACCGAGTTTGGGCGATATTTGCAAAAAACTAAGACCGAGTTTGAGGCATATTTGCAAAAAACTAAGACCGAGTTTTGGCGATATTTGCAAAAAACTAAGGCCAAATTTGAGGCATATTTGCAAAAAACTAAGACCGAGTTTGAGGCGTATTTGCAAAAAACTAAGACCGAGTTTGAGGCGTATTTGCAAAAAACTAAGACCAAGTTTGGGCATTATTTGCAAAAAACTAAGACCGAGTTTGGGCGATATTTGCAAAAAACTAAGACCGAGTTTGAGGCATATTTGCAAAAAACTAAGACCGAGTTTGAGGCATATTTGCAAAAAACTAAGACCGAGTTTGAGGCATATTTGCAAAAAACTAGACCGAGTTTGGGCATTATTTGCAAAAAACTAAGACCGAGTTTGGGCATTATTTGCAAAAAACTAAGACCGAGTTTGGGCATTATTTGCAAAAAACTAAGACCGAGTTTGGGCGATATTTGCAAAAACAGAAAATCACAGAGAGGGGGGAGGAGCGACGTATAAAAAAATGCCTTCAAATGAAAAGAATAAAAACTTAATCCATCCAAAATTTCCCTGATTTTACCGGACAGCCGTGATTCAAAATTTAGCAGCTCACAAGCGTTACCCGCTCATCGCTTACCTCCAGGAGCACCTCTCGCCCCATGCACAGCGCCACGTTGGGGTCTTGGTGCCCCGCCGGAAAGCCAAACGCCACCGGGATGTTCAGCGGACGGGCATGCTCGCTGATAATCTCATACGCCGATTTTCCGTAACCTCCGGCGCTGTCCTTCATCTCCGTCATGCCGCCAACCAGCAGGGCGCTGAGCTTGCCAAGCTTGCCGCTCAGCGCAAGGTTTAGCATCATGCGGTCGAGGTGGTAGAGGTACTCGTCAACGTCCTCTATGAAGAGCACAGCGCCGCCGGGCATCAGCTCGTAGGGCGTTGCCTGCAGGCTGTAGATGATGGAGAGGTTGCCGCCCGTTAGCCGTCCTGCTGCTGCCCCGTTCACGTTGAGCGCGTGCGGCGCGAGATCTCGGCCAGCCTCCTGCCCAAACAGGGCGGCACGCAGGCTGTTGACGCTTGCCGCATCGGTGAACTTAAAGGGCATGGCGGCGTGCAGGCTCTCCACCCCCAGGCGGTAGAGCGCAAGGTGAAAGGCGGTAACGTCGCTGTAGCCAACCAGCCACTTGGGCGCTTTTTGCAGCCCCGAAAAGTCCAGCTTTTGCAGCAATCGCGCGCATCCGTAGCCTCCACGCGCAAAGAGGATGGCGCCTACGTCGGGGGTGTCTATCAGCGCCTGCAGGTCGGCGGTGCGCTGCTCGTCGTCGCCGGCAATCATGCCGCGCCCAGCAAACAGGTTTTTGCCTAAGCGCACCCGCAACCCCCACGATTCTACCACCTGCACCGCCCGACGAATATCGTCGCTGCTCACGCTACGCGCCGGCGCACAAATGCCCACCGTATCGCCCGCCCGGAGAGCGGCAGGACGAATGAACTTCACATCAGCGTTATCAGTATTCATCTTTGTCATTATTGTCATCTTTATATCTTCATCCATTATTCATCACTATCAGCGCTACCTTAAACCTCCGTAGAAATATTTCCACGCTCCCGCCACCCTACCCTACCTTACAGGGATTGCAGGAGCACAGCAGCAGCCATCACCTCCCCTAAACTCTGCACTCCGCAGAAATGAGCGCATCCTAATTTCTTTGGTAATGCCATAAATTGCATGATACAGTAAGTATCATGATGATTATAAACAATTTACATTAATGAGGTTAATAAGGTTGTTGTTTCTACTATATCTCCCTGCTACTGAGGTTATTTTGCTATTAAAATTAGGTGTAACCGAGCGCAGCGAGCTCACGAACACCAAAAATAAGCACGAGTGAGTAAATTAGGCTTTTCGCTCCCTACAATTTATAGCTCTACCATTTCTTTCATATAACAAAAAAAATAGCTTTCTCATTATAGCTTTCTCATTTTTAGCTGTTTGACATTTACATTCGGCTTTGCTTAATGGTGAACTAATTCCTAATTCTTAATTCTTAATTCCTAATTCCAAATTCTTATTTCCCAATTTCCGGCTCAAAGTTATCTATTTTAAGCACACGGCAAAAAAATTTGTATCTTTGCACGCTCAACCCGCGCTGCTCTCTTGCATTCGAGCAAGCGGTACAATGTTCAAACCCACTAATTTTACAGCATAAATGAAATCAACACCCAAGCGCTACCTCGTCACCTCTGCCCTACCCTACGCCAACGGCCCCGTGCACATCGGGCACCTTGCCGGCGTTTACATACCTGCCGATATTTACTGCCGCTACCTTCGCCTTCGCGGACGTGAGGTGGCGTTTATAGGCGGCTCCGACGAGCACGGCGTTCCCATCACCATTAAGGCGCGGCAGCAGGGCTGCACGCCGCAGCAGGTGGTGGACAGGTATCATGAGATGATAAAGCAATCGTTTGCCGATTTTGGCATTTCGTTCGACGTTTACTCGCGCACATCGTCGCAAATTCACCACAAAACCGCGTCGGATTTTTTCCGAAAGCTGTATGAAGAGGGGCAGTTTGTCGAAAAAACGAGCGACCAGTACTACGACGAGGAGGCCGGACAGTTCCTTGCCGACCGGTACATTGTGGGCGGGTGCCCCCACTGCGGCAACGAAAAGGCCTACGGCGACCAGTGCGAAAAATGCGGCAGCACGCTCAGCCCTACGGAGCTGGTCAACCCGCACTCGGCCATCAGCGGCAGCAAGCCCGTGATGCGCCAAACGTCGCACTGGTACCTCCCGCTCGACCGGTACGAGGCGTGGCTCAAGCAGTGGATTCTGGAGGAGCACAAGGAGTGGAAGCCCAACGTGTACGGGCAGTGCAAATCGTGGTTAGACAACGGGCTACAGCCCCGCGCCGTGAGCCGCGACCTCGACTGGGGCGTGCAGGTGCCCGTGGAGGGCGCCCAGGGAAAGGTGCTCTACGTGTGGTTCGACGCCCCCATCGGGTACATATCAAACACCATTGAGCTGCTGCCCGACAAGTGGGAAACGTATTGGAAAAGCGAAGATTCAAAGCTGGTGCACTTCATCGGCAAGGACAACATCGTCTTTCACTGCATCATTTTTCCGTGCATGCTGAAGGCGCACGGCGATTTTGTGCTGCCCGACAACGTCCCCGCCAACGAATTTCTCAACCTCGAAAACGACAAAATCTCCACCACGCGCGGCTGGGCGGTTTGGCTGCACGAATACCTCGAGGAGTTTCCCGGCAAGCAGGACGTGCTGCGCTACGTGCTCTGCGCCAACGCGCCGGAAACAAAGGACAACAACTTTACGTGGCGCGACTTTCAGGACAGAAACAACAGCGAGCTCGTGGCCATATTCGGCAACTTTGTGAACCGCGCCATGGTGCTCACGCAAAAATATTTCGACGGCAAGGTGCCGCCATCCGGTACGCTCACGGACGTTGACAAGGCCGCGCTCGCCGACCTGCGGGCGGTGAAAACGGCGGTGGAGGACAACCTCGAAAGCTTTCGCTTTCGGGAAGCGCTGCGCGAAGCCATGAACCTCGCGCGGACAGGCAACAAGTACCTCGCCGATACGGAGCCCTGGAAGGTAATAAAATCGTACGAAGAGCGCGTAAAAACCATCCTGAACGTTGCGCTCCAGCTATCGGCAAGCCTTGCCATTGTGATGGAGCCCTTCATGCCGTTCACCTCCCAGAAGCTGCGCAGCCTCCTGAACGCCGACAGCGCAACGCTGCGCTGGGACGCGCTGGGCAGCGAGGCGCTCCTGCCCGCAGGCCACCGGCTCGGCGAGCCGGCCCTCCTGTTCGACAAGGTAGAGGACAGCGCCATTGAAGCCCAGCTGCAAAAGCTGGAGGAGATGAAGCGGAAAAGCGACGCGCAAGCCTACCACGCCGAGCCGCAAAAAGCGCTGTGCTCGCTGGACGATTTCCAAAAAATGGACGTCCGCATCGTGAAAATTCTGGAGGCCGAGCGGGTACCCAAAAGCAAAAAGCTCATCAAAATGCTGGTCGATACCGGCATCGACCAGCGGACGGTGCTGAGCGGCGTGGCCGAGCACTTCGACCCGCAGGCGCTGAGGGGCAAGCAGGTTGCCATGCTCATAAACCTTGCGCCGCGCTCCATCATGGGCGCCGAATCGCAGGGAATGATCCTCTACGCCGAAGACTTCGACGGAACGCTGCGGCTGGTACAGCCGGCAACCGAGGTGAAAAACGGCGTTAAGGTGTCGTAGCGCGCTACGCCATAGCTGCCGATGAATACCCCAAAAAGCAGCAGGCCTTTGCCTCAGCGGCAAGCTTTGATTTTTGGGTTTGTAGCGGTTCTCTACAGCAACTTACGAAAAAATCTTGCCTGTCCGCTGCAAAAAAACTTTTTTCACCTCGCCCGCTTGAATATTTGAGATTTTTGCGTACTTTTGCGCCCGAAAATTATACCTCGAATGGCAACAGCAAGCTACAGCAAGCTTTCGCTTTCTTCGCCCACAATATTCATTTGGGGCGATGTGCACCCTTTCGCACCAAGAATTTGATACTCCCTCTTGGCAATACCGCCATTAACGTAGGGGCATAGCTTTCCGCCCTTACCTCAACCATTTTTCTTCTTAGCATTTTTTTTTCTTAGCAACCAAAGCTATCATTTATATGGGTAAATTATGTTTTCTCATGGCGTCGTTTGCGATGCTGCGGATATCGAGCGCGCATGCACAGACGGAATTGAACATCGGCGAAAGCCACAGCCGCATGCTTTCCATAGCGGAAATGTTTCGGCTGGCTGACGAAAACAACTGGAGCCTTCGGGCGGCTTCTACCGCTGCCGAAGCAGCAAAGGAGCGCGTAAAGACGGCCAAAAACGCCCGCCTGCCGTCTGTTGACGCCGCATTGTCGCTGAGCTACAACGGCAACGGCACCATTACAGACCGGGATTTTTCGCATTCGCTTGCTGCGCCGATTCCGCATTTCGGCAACAACTTTTCGGTCGAAGTGTCGCAGGTAGTTTTTGCGGGCGGGGCAATCCGCAACGGCGTGAAAATTGCCGAGCTGCAACAGCAAATGGCCGCACTGAACGCCGAACAGAAGCGGCAGGAAGTCCGCTTTTTAATTGCAGAGCGCTACTTGGCGCTGTGCAAGTCGAAAAATCAGCTGCAGGTGTTTAAAAGTAGCATCGCGCAAACGCAACAGGTTTTGGAAAATATGCGCGCGCGGGCCAACGAGGGCGCAGCGCTGCAAAACGACATTACGCGCTACGAATTGCAGCTGCAAAGCCTGAGCTACGCCAAAATTCAGCTGCAAAATTCCACCTCGCTGCTGAATAATCAGCTTACAACGGCGGCAGGGTTACCTTCGTCGGCTATCATTTTGCCCGACACAGCGGCATGGGCAACCTTTGCGGTCGCCCCTGCTCAATACGGGGGAGAGGAAAGGGAAAGGGAAAGGGCATGGGCATGGGCAAGGGCAAGGGCAAGCCCCGCCTCTACGGCATTGGCGGTACAAATGGCGGAAAAATCCGAAAAAATGGCCAGCCACTCCGAAAAAATATCCCGCGCGGAGCGGTTGCCGCAAGTTGCCCTGTTTGCCGGCGATTATCTTAACAGCCCCGTGACGATTGAAATTCCCGCGCTCAACAAAAATTTCAGCTACTGGGCTGCTGGCGTTGGAGTTAAATATAATTTCGGCAAGCTGTACAAGTCCGCCTCCAAAATCCGCGCCAACCAGCTGGCTGTAAGGCAGGCGAATGAAGAAAAAGCGGCCATCGAAGAGCAGATTTCGCTTGCGCTGGCCGAAGCGCTTGTGCACTACAACGAAGCGTTTGTATTGCTCGAAACAAGAGAAAAGAGCGTGGAGCTTGCAACGCAAAACTACAATGTCATTTCCCGACGTTACGACAACGACCTGGCATTGATTACCGACTTGCTTGACGCCGCTTCGCAAAAACTTGACGCGGAACTGCAGGCGATTAACGCAAGAATCAATATCGTTTACATTTATTATAAAATCAAATACATTTCAGGAAGATTATGAATAAGAAACAGAAAAAAGTTGTAGCCAATGTAATTATCATTGCGCTTATTTTATGCGGGTTGGCATGGATTGCCTCGCTTTTTATCCACATTGGCGGCGAATACACCAACAACGCGCAGGTAGAGCAAAACATTGTGACGGTCGGCAGTCGCGTTCAAGGTTTTATCAAAGAAGTGCGCTTTGACGAATTTCAATTTGTCCGCAAAGGCGATACGCTTGTTGTGATTGAAGACAGCGAGTTTCGCTTGCGTCTGGCGCAGGCAAGAGCCGGTTATCAGAACGCTTTGGCGGGAAAATCGGCGATGGGAACATCCATTTCCACCACGGCGAACAACCTTGCCGTCAGCGATGCAGGCATCGAGGAGGTAAACGTGTTGCTCGCCAATGCCGAAGCCGATTACAACCGCTATAAAAAACTGCTGGCAAACAATGCCGCTACCCGTCGGCAGTTCGACGACGTGCGAACGCAATACGAATCGCTTCGCGCAAAACTCGAAACGATGCAGCGGCAAAAACAATCTACCCGCCTCGCAAAAGACGAGCAAACACAACGCCTTGCGCAGAACGACGCCGCGATTGAAGTGTGCCGCGCGGCCTTGAATCTGGCTGCATTGAATTTGTCGTACACCATTATTCTTGCACCCTGCGACGGCTACACTTCGCGTAAAACCGTTCAGAACGGCGAACTTGTATCGGTGGGGCAACCGCTGCTCTCGGTGGTGGACAGCCGTGAAAAATGGGCGCTTGCCAATTATCGCGAAACGCAGATGAAGCATATCCGCATGGGCAGCGTTGCCGAAATCACCGTTGACGCTTTTCCCGGCGCTCGCTTCGAGGGCATAGTAGTTGCCATTTCCAGCGCTACCGGCGCGAAATATTCGACTCATTCGCACGACAACGCCGTTGGTAATTTCGTAAAAACGGAACAGCGTATCCCTGTGAAAATCGCTTTTACCGGAAACAGCGAGATTTTGTCGCAATTAGCGGCGGGAATGAACGTAGAATGTAAGATAAAATACTGATTTATGGCTTACGAACACGACACGCCTTTTCGCTTTATGTCCTTCCGCGACTTTGTACCCGAGCCGTTACGCTTTTGGATTTACATGCTGTTTTTGCTCTGTTTCCAGTTTTCCAACGGGATGTATTTTTGTGCAATGAGCCAGATTGGCGGCGATTTGTCGCTTACGCCCGACGATGTGAAAATGCTCATCAATGCGGGTTTTGTCGGAATGACCCTGTATTTTCCCGTTGCCTTCCGGCTGAAATTTCGTTTTACAAGCCGCACAAGTTTGCTGATTGCCGCTTCGGTATTGACGGCCATAAACCTGGCGACGCCGCACATTCGCTCGCTGCCTTTGCTGACGCCGCTCTGTTTTGCGGCGGGATTTTTCCGGCTGTACGGCACATTTGAGTGTTTCTCTTCGCTGTTGCCCAAAATTGCCCCCACGCACAATTACGCCCTTTTTCTTTCGTTCGTGTTCTTTACGGTACTCGGTTTTGTCCGTGTTTTCGACATTGCAGGCGCATATATCATTTATCATTACAATTGGCATCACATATATTACTCAACTGCCGGATTGTTGCTTGTGGTGATTTTGGGAGCGTTTGCGGCAATGCGTCCTTTTCGTCCGATGCCGGAAATGCCGCTCTACGGCATTGACTGGCTGGGTATGGCGCTGTGGAGTATTTTTCTTTTTTCGGCAATTTTCGTAGCGCAGTACGGCGAAGAAATGGACTGGTTTCATTCGCCTTACATTCGCGCGGCAGCGGGAATTTCCTGTTTGGCGCTGGCTGCAAATCTGTTCAGGATGCGACGTATTCGCCACCCGTTTCTTGAGCCTGCCGCCTTCAAAACGCGCAATCTGCCGAATTTGCTGGTATTATTCGTGTGTCTGGATATACTTCTATCCACGCAACAGGTTTT
>JAIROF010000121.1 GCA_031257655.1 Prevotellaceae bacterium
CACACACACACACACACACACACACACACACACACACACACACACACACACACACACACACACACACACACACACACACACACACACACACACACACACACACACACACACACACACAATGGCGAGTTCGCAAGTTATATAATTTTTTCCTGTCTTGCAACAGCTTGTGCTTTTTATTTTGCCGCGAACGGTCAGCTATGGCTGTTCGCTTTTTTTGCCCTTGCGGCAACGGTAAGCGGCAAATTTTCTCGGCTGCTTGCTATTTTTCTTCAGCTTCCTTTCATCTACTTAAACCTACTTAAACCATTTTACCATGAGCAAAAAGGTGTTCGATCAAAATCGGGCAAGGGGCGGTGAGCGGAGGCGTACGGCATACCTTTTTCTGCTGCTGCTGTGCGCTACGCTACCCTGGTCGCTGCGGGCACAAAATCTCAGCATCTCCGGCACGGTGCGCGACGGAAACAGCGACCCCGTGGCGGGGGCCAACGTGGTGGTCAAAGGCTCCACGGTAGGCGTCATCACCGACGCCGACGGAAGCTACGCCATCACCGCACCGGCAAGCGCAACGCTGGTGTTTTCCTTTCTTGGGCTAACCACCCGCGAGGAGGTCGTGGCCGGACGCGGGCGCATTGACGTTGTGCTAAGCGAAAGCGACCAGGTGCTCGACGAAATGGTGGTGGTGGGCTACGGCGTACAAAAAAAGAGCGTGGTGACTGCCGCCATCAGCCGGATAACGGCCGACGACCTCAACATCGCCAACCCCTCCCGCGTGGAAGACGTGCTGAAAGGGAAGGTGTCGGGGGTGCAAATCACGCAGAGCTCGGGGCATCCGGGCGCCGCGTCGCAGGTGCGCATCCGGGGTATAGGGACGATCAACAACAGCAACCCGCTCTACATCGTCGACGGAATGGCCGTCGACGGCGGCATCGACTACCTCAACCCCGTGGACATACAGTCGGTGGAAATCCTCAAAGACGCGGCCAGCGGCGCTATCTACGGCGCACGCGCCGCCAACGGCGTGGTGCTCGTTACCACCAAAACCGGGCAACCGGGCAAAACCGCGCTGAATTACGACTTCAGCTTCGGCTGGCAAAACCCCTGGAAAAAAATGGACATGCTCAACGCCGAAGAGTATATGACGGTGATGAACGAAGCGTCGCTCAACGACGGCTATGGCCTTAAATATACTAAGGATGACATGAGCAGGGTCAAAAGCGAAGGGCTCGATACCGACTGGCAGGCGGAAACGTTTTACCGCAACGCCCCTGTCCAGAACCACCAGGTGAGCGCGAGCGGCGGAAGCGAAAAAATCAGCTACTTCGCCTCGTTCGGCTATTTTAGCCAGGACGGCATCGTAGGCGGTAGCTACGACAAGTCGAACTACGACCGCTGGAGTCTCCGTACAAATGCCAAGTACAGCGTGTTTGAAACCAACACCCGTACCTTCCTTAATAAAATAGCGCTGGGCGTGAATGCGGGCTACTCGCGCACCGTGGTGGCCGGCACCGAGCCTAACGAGCAGTACAACTCGGTGCTCATCAACGCGCTTTCGGCAAGCCCGCTGATGACGGTGTATGCCGACGACGCCCGCGCAGCCGAAATCCTCGCCGGTAACCCTTTTGCGGTGAAAGATGCCGACGGACGGGTGTTCGACTTCCCGGAATCGGGGCACCAGCTGGTTAATCCGCTGGGAATGCTCAACCAGCCGGCACGCCGCACCGACAACAGCGACAAGTTCGTGGCCTCGCTCTTTGCCGAGCTGGACGTGCTGCCCGGCCTCAAGTTCAAAAGCAGCTTCGGCGCCGACCTTTCGTTCTGGGGCTTCGACGCCTACAATTACCGCCTCCAGCTGGGCGGCGACGGCACGAAGGATAAAAAAGAAAGCGCCGTGGAAAGCCAGCTGAACCGCGGCTTCCGCCGGCAGCTCGAAAATGTGCTCACCTACGCCTGCGCGTTTGCCGAAAAGCACAACCTCAGCGTGGTGCTGGGGCAGTCGGCGCAGCAGTACCGATACCGCTACCTCTACGGCACGAAAAAGAACCTCACCGACGAAACCGACCCGCTCAAGGCAACCATCGACAACACCACCCCCGCGATACTCCTGACGGATGTGGGCGTAGCCGGCGGCATCGGCAGCGTAGACTACTCGGCGCTGGCCTCCTACTTCGGCCGCGTGGACTACAACTACGACGAGCGCTACATGCTCGAAGCCACCCTGCGCCGCGACGGCTCGTCGCGCTTTGGGCCGAACAATAAATGGGCGCTCTTCCCGGCCGTATCCGCAGGCTGGAACGTGTGGAACGAGCCTTTCCTGCAAGGCTACAAACCGCCCTGGCTCACGACCCTCAAGCTTCGCTTCAGCTGGGGGAAGAACGGGAACGAAAGCATCCCAGACCTCAGCTACACCGCCTTTATCCAACCCGGCGCCGACTACTACTTCGGGCAGGGATACAGCGTGGCAAGCGGCTCGGAAACACCGGTACAAAGCGGCCTCGAAGCGGCCAAAATCGCCAACCCCTCGGTGCGCTGGGAGGAGTCGGAGCAAGCCGACGTCGGCGTTGACGCGCGCTTTTTGGGCAATGCGCTTTCGCTGAGCTTCGATTATTTCAGCAAAAAAACCAACGGCATGCTCATCGGCCGGCCTATCCCCGACTACGTAGGCCTCGCCTCGCCTTACGCCAACGTGGGCGACATGGAAAACCGAGGCTGCGAGCTCGAAATCGGGTGGAAGCACAGCATCTCACAATTTCGCTACTACGCCTCGTTGAACGCGTCGTATATCCACAACACGCTGGTGAATGCGGGCACCGAAACCGGCCACATCGAGCTCTCCGTAACTTCGCAGGCCACCGGCGCCGTGTCGTTCGTGAGGGGGTCGAACGGCGAACCGTATCCCTACTTCTACGGATACGTAACCGACGGGATTTTCCAGACCGCCGATGAGGTGAAAAGCTACGCCGGCGCCGACGGAAAGCCCATGCAGCCCGCCGCAAAACCCGGCGACGTCCGCTTTAAAGACCTCAACAGCGATGGCAAAATTGACGACCTCGACCGCACCAAAATAGGCAAGGGCACCCCCGACTGGACGTTCGGCTGCTCGCTGGGCGCCGACTGGAAAGGCGTTGATGCTAACTTGTTCTTTCAGGGTGTGGCGGGAAACAACATGTTCGACCTTACGCAGCGCAGCGACCTCGTAACCGCTAACCGCCCCGCCTGGACGCTCGACCGCTGGGCGAAGGAAAACTCCGGCAACCGCCTGCCTCGTCTTACCAACGAAGACCCGAACAACAACCGCCGCCCCTCCGACCTTTACGTTAAAGATGGCGCCTACCTCCGCCTCAAGAACATTCAGCTGGGCTATACGCTGCCCCAAAAATGGACGAAGACGCTGGCCATTGCCAAGCTCCGGATTTTTGTAATGGCCGAAAACCTCCTTACGCTGACCGCCTACGACGGGTTCGACCCCGAAGCCGCCACGGGAGATTACTTCAACATCGGCGTCGACAGGGGAGTATACCCGCAGTCGAAAACATTTTCGATAGGCGCCAACATATCTTTTTAACGCTAAAACACGACTCGTATGAAACGATATTCTATCCTTATGCTGACACTCGCCACCGCTGCGGCGACCACGTTCACCGCCTGTAGCGAAGACTTCCTGACCTCCGCCAATGCCGGCAGCAGCCGTACGGTCGACGACCCCGCCGACGAGTCCGCCCTGCTGGGCTTTGCCGCCGCCGCCTATCAACCCCTGCTGCTCGACAACTACGCGCCCGTGCGCAGCAGCAGCGGCGACGGAAAGTTCCACTCCATTATGCTCACCGCCGACCTGCGCTCCGATGATGTATACCGCGGCGGCAGTAACTCCGGCGATGCCCCGGAGCTCTGGCGGCTGTTTACTTTCACCTCGGAGCCCTCCCAAACGCTCAACGGGCTGTGGAACGTGTGCTACATGGGGCTGGCGCGGAGCAACCAGCTCATCCATGCCTGCGCCAACACCATCAACGTGACGCCCGAACAGCAAAAACGCTTCAACGCCGAAGCCCACTTCCTCCGCGCCTACTACACCCACCTGCTGTGGAAAAACTGGGGCAACGTGCCCTACTTCACGGAAGCGCTCGAAGACCCTTTCGTGGCGCCACAGTACAGCGCCGGTGAAATATACCAATTCATCCTCAACGACCTCCAAGTAGCCTGCGACCCCGACGCGCTGCCCATGAAGAACGACGCCGACAACATTGCCCGCGCCTCGCTGGCCGCCGCCCTCATGCTCAAAGCCCGCGTGGTGCTCTACCAAAACGACGAGGCGCGGTACGGCGAAATCACCAACGACATGGCAACCATCATCAAAAGCGGACAATACACCCTCCTGCCGGATTTTAAAGCAATATGGCGCGATAGCGGCGAATTTTGCGACGAATCGATTTTTGAGGCCAACCACCTGCCCAAAGGCAAAGACTGGTTTGGGCAACAAGGATTAGCCGGCATATACGGCGGCTTCGGCACCGTGCTGCCCACCATGATTTCGCCCGACGAGCCCAAGCCTGTCGATACGGAACTCGACAACGTGCGGGGATGGGCATTTGCCCCCGTGCGCGCATACGCCTACGAGGAACTCTACGAAACCGGCGACGTCCGGCGCGACGGCTCCATCAACAAATGGACAAAAGGAACCTATAAAGCATCATTCCAAAATACCGGCTACTTCCTGGCGAAATACGCCGCCCGCCGCAGCTACGGAAACACCGGAAGCACGCCCCTCAACTTTCCCAACAACGTGCGCATCTTCCGCTATGCCGAAGCGCTGCTCAACTACGCAGAGCTGGTGGCAAAGCACGGCCAGGCCGAAATGCAGGGCGTTGGCGCACAAAATTGCTACGACCTTATACGTGCCCGCGCTTTTTTCAACAAGTCTCCCCCCGACCAACCGCTGAACGAAGCGACGGTGGAGCTCGAGCGTCGCCGGGAGTTCCTGGGAGAGGGCATGCGCTTCTGGGATTTGGTGCGATGGGGAAAGGCTGCCGACGTGCTCTCCGAAAACGTTGGCATCCCGAATACCGACATCGCCTACGCGCGAACGTTTACCAATGCCAAAAGGTACCTCCCCATCCCGCAGGGCGAAATCGACAAGGCGAAAGGTACCGTACACGAGCTTAAGCAAAACGAAGGATGGAATTAGCAACCAATTAAATATTCATTAAACTAAAAAAAACAAAAATCATGAAACAAAAATTAGCTACCTGCCTGTGGGCGCTCCTGTGCAGCGCTGTGGCAATGACGTCGTGCAAGGAAAACGACGACAACAACGATTCCGGCGAGGGCGGCGAAACCACCCAGCTAACGGCCGATTTCACGTTCGCCATTGGCGAAAACAACCTGGTAACGTTCACCAACACCTCCTCCGGCAGCTATGCGGCCTCCGAGTGGAGCTTCGGCGACCAGAGCCCTGTGGCTACTACAAAGGACGCCACGCACACCTACCCCACCGCCGGCACCTACCACGTAACCCTTAAGATTACCGCCAGCGATGCTACCGAAGCCACCAAGCAAAAGGACGTAGTCATCGAGCACGACGACGTGTCGGGGTTGCTTACCCCAACAGTTCAAAAGCTGATTGGCGGGAGCACCGTGGGCAGTGAGCAGGTGTGGGTACTCGACCGCTGGAACAGCTACATTGCAGAAGTAGCCGAAGAGACGGGGAAAACGATACTCGGCCACTATGGGCTTGGCGAATTTGAATCCTACTCATCAGCCTGGTGGGGGGCAGGAAAAGATGAAAAGACAGCTATCGGGTGGCGCATCTATGAGGAAACATTTACCTTCTCGTTAGCCGGCAGCGGATTAAAATTAGACATCAACAACCCGGGCGGCAAGGGATACGGACGGCTTAAAGACAACATCAGCAGCTCAAAATTCCCCGACGCTACGGCCTGGTTAGACCCCACCAAGGATAATGCCGCCTCCGACGCCGAAGCGGAGTTTACCTACGCGGGCGGCTCCTACACGTTTAGCGTTACGGAACCCGCCACAGAAGACGACTACCCCAGGTTGACCCTGACGGGCGATGCCTTCTTAACCTACTGGGTGGGTACGCAGGAATACGAAATCATCTATCTCACCAACGAGGTGCTGGCCGTACGCGCCCCCGACCCCAAAGACGGAGAAGACGCTTTCGACTGGATATTCGTATTCATCCGTCAGGACTTGTGCCCGGAAGAAGACCCCAATCCCGACCCCGGACCGAATGGCGGCCCCAACAACTCCGACGACTTTGAAGGAGAGGAAAGCATCATCACGGCCGACGGCACCTCTACGGGCTCCGGCGTGGTGGATAATCCTTTCAAAACAGGACTAAACACATCCGACAAGGTATACAAGTTTGAAAAAACAGCCGATTATTACTCGAGTGTCTACTATTGGTCGTCGGAAAAGTTCGACCTTAGCACGAACAACAAAATAAAGGTAAAGGTGTATATCCCGTCAACCAACGATTATGCCACGGAAGGCGCCCTTGCCGGCGAGTGGCTGTCGATTAAAACCCTGCAAAAGCAGCTGGTGCTAAAATTGCAGGACAGCGAGAAGGGAGGCAACGCCTGGCAAAACCAAATAGAAGTGAAAAATGCCGGAAGTGACGACGCGCTTGCCACCGACACGTGGATCAACCTCACGTTTGACTTTGCGAATGCCTCAAGTGGAGCTGATGAGGCGGGAGATTTAAAAGGGGTAGCTGCCAGCGAACGCACCGACCTCGATAAAATAATCATCCAGTTCGGCCAGGAGGGGCACGACCGCACGGGAACGTTCTACTTCGACGACCTTGAATTTTTCGTGGAAGAATAATTAATGTACAACCGTAGTGAGGGGTAAAGGGGCAACGCCTTTTACCCCTTGCTTTTTTATCTTGAAACAATGAAACACACTGCATTTATAGCACGTATCCTGGTGGCGGCTATGTGGCTGTCTGCTGCAGCTTGCAGCAACCGGAAAAACGGCGACGGCGAATCCAACACGGAGCCGGAAGTTCAGCTGAGCATCACCCCGCCCGACACGCTGCGGCTCGAGCACGCCGCCAACGCCTCCGGCGAAATTAAGGTTACCTCCACCAACAAGTGGACGGCGACCGTTACCCAGGGCGGTGAATGGTGCACCGTCAGCCCCGCTGTGGGCGCCCCCGGCGACTTCTACACCACCGTAAAGGCCGCAGGCAAAAACCGGGCAAACGACCCGCGCTACGCCACGCTTACGTTCAGCGCCGCCCAACGCTTTTCCAAATCCTACACTGTGCAGCAGGACGCAAACCCCATCGACGCCGCTATTCCCGAATATGCCGGCTACACCCTGGCCTGGAGCGACGAGTTCGACGGCGAAACCCTCAACACCGCCAACTGGACGGCGCTCAACGACGGCAGCGGGGGCGGAAACCAGGAGCTGCAACACTACCTCCCGGCCAACGTGTCGACAGGCGACGAGCCCGCCACCGGCAAGCGCTGCTTAGTGCTCACGGCGAAAAAACAAAGCTACGGCGGCAAAACCGCCACATCGGGAAGGGTAGAGGGGCGCGGCAAGCGCACCTTCCAATACGGACGGCTGGAGGCTTCCATCAAGCTGCCGCACACCGCCAACGGCCTCTGGCCGGCTTTCTGGATGCTGGGCAACGATTTCCCCACCATCGGTTGGCCTGACTGCGGCGAAATAGACGTCATGGAAATGGGACATGCCAACGGCATAAAGACCGGAACGCAAACGACCCTCTTCAACGGAGCCTGCCACTACCCCTACGGCAGCCCGGCCAGCCACGTCACCCACGCCGCCTCGCTGCAAGACGACTTCCACCTCTTCACCCTAATCTGGGACGAATACAACCTCAAGATGTTCCTCGACCTGGATAAAAACCCTGCGGCGGCGCCTTACTTCACCTTGAACATTTCCAATAAAAGCTCCGACCGCTCCGCAGGATACTACTTCAACAAGCCCTTTTACTTTCTCTTCAACCTTGCCGTGGGGGGACATTTTCCATTCGACGGCAGCAATGCAAACCTGCAAAACAACATCAGCAACGTCACCGCCCTGCAAAACGGCGACGCCAAAATGTACGTGGATTTTGTGCGGGTGTACCAGCGGTGAAAATGCAGAATGCAGAATGCAGAATGCAGAATGCAGAATGTAAAATGCAGAATGCAAAATGCAGAATGCAAAATGTAAAATGTAAGGGCGGGGGGTTGCCCGCCAAGTAGGGGCGGGGTTTGCCCGCCCTTAAATAATTTGCCCGCCCTTAAATAAACTCTGCATTCTGCATTTCGTTCGGCAAGTTATCAACAAGTTGGCAAATAAAGATTGTTGGCGGGCGGCAAGTTCGGGAGTATTTCGTACTTTAGCGCGTTAAAACGACCACATCTATAAAAAATAAGTAAACATGGCAAAAGAAAAAGATTTGAAGCTCGACGACAACAAGATGAAAGCCCTGAAGGCAACGCTTGAGAAGCTGGACAAAGATTTTGGGAAGGGCACCATCATGATGCTTGGCGATAAGCAGGTGGAGCAGATACCGGTGATACCCAGCGGCTCCATTGCGCTCGACGCGGCGCTGGGCATTGGCGGCTACCCGCGCGGCCGCATTATCGAAATTTACGGGCCGGAATCGTCGGGAAAAACGACGCTTGCCATACACGCCGTTGCCGAAGCGCAAAAGCTGGGCGGCATTGCGGCCATTATCGACGCCGAGCACGCCTTTGACCGCACCTACGCCGAGCAGCTCGGCGTGGACGTAAACCACCTGCTCATCTCGCAGCCGGACAGCGGTGAGGACGCGCTCGAAATTGCCGACCAGCTCATCCGCTCCAGCGCGGTGGACATTGTGGTGATAGACTCCGTGGCGGCGCTCACCCCAAAGGCCGAAATAGAGGGTGACATGGGCGAAAACAAGGTCGGCCTGCAGGCGCGCCTCATGTCGCAGGCCCTCCGAAAGCTCACGGGTACCATCAGCAAAACGCAAACAACCTGCATCTTCATCAACCAGCTGCGCGAAAAAATCGGCGTGATGTTCGGAAACCCCGAAACAACCACCGGCGGAAACGCCCTCAAGTTCTACGCTTCCATACGGGTGGACATCCGCAAGGTAACCACAAACAAGGATGGCGAGGAGGCCGTGAGCAACCACGTGCGCGTGAAAGTCGTCAAGAACAAGCTGGCGCCGCCCTTCCGAAAGGCCGAATTTGACCTCGTATTTGGCGAGGGAATATCGCGCATAGGCGAAATTATAGACCTGGGCGTTGAGCTTAACATCATCAAAAAAAGCGGCTCGTGGTTTAGCTACGGCGACACCAAGCTGGGGCAAGGGCGCGACGCTGTGGTAAAGCTTTTTGACGACAACCCCGAGCTGGCCGAGGAGATAGAGGGAAAGGTGCGCATGGCGATGAAAAAGCAGCAGGAGGAGTAACCGGCGGAAGTACCGCCACAGCCTTTACCTTAAGATGACGTCGCTTGTAGCATGGTGGAAGGAGCATTTGCTGGCGTGCCCCAGCAAGCATTTCCTCCACGTAGACTGCCCCGGATGCGGCCTCCAGCGGAGCATCATCGCGCTGCTGGAGGGCGACCTCGCCGAGAGCATTGCGCTCTACCCGGCTACCATGCCCATGGCCTTTTGCCTGATTTTTGCCGCGCTGCACCTGAAGCTCAACTTCAGGCACGGCGCGGCTGTCATTAAGTGGGCTTTTGGCTTCACCGTGCTCATCATCGTTGCCTCCTACCTGTACAAGATCATTGCGCGCACGCCGCTTCACCCGAGCTGACCCGCCATTTTACCTGAAGCCCTGCGCCTGAAGCCTCACCGGCGCCCCGTTGGGCGGAATGAGCAGCGCTCCCTTTTCCGCCTCCACCACGTGGCCAATCACCGCTACAGGCCCCAAATCTTTCACCCGCCCGTGCAGCGACAGGGGAATGGTGAACAGCAGCTCGTAATCCTCTCCCCCGTTGAGGGCGGCCGTCACCGCGTCAAAGCTCATCTCCTCCGCCATGTCCATGCACTGCTTGGCGATAGGAATTTTGTCGAGGTAGAGGTGCGCCCCCACGCCGGACTGCCGGCAAATTTGCAGCATGTCGGAGGCAAGCCCGTCCGAAATATCCACCATTGCGGTAGGCGTTACGTCCGCCTCGCGGAGGGTGAGGATAGCGTCGCGGTTGGCCTCGGGCTTCAGGTAGCGCTCTATGATTTGCTCGTAGCCTGCCAGCTGCGGGGTGGCGTTCGGGTTAGCCTCAAACACCTTTTTTTCGCGCTCCAGCAGCAGCAGCCCCATGTACGCCGAGCCGAGGCTTCCGGTGATGCAAATCAAATCCGTGGGCTTTGCCCCGCTGCGGTAAACCACCCTGCCGGGCTCGCACTCCCCCAGCGCGCTTACGCCAATGGTAAGCCCCGTGAGCGACGCGGAGGTGTCGCCGCCCGCCAGGTCTACCCCGTGACGCTCGCACGCCAGCAGCAGCCCCGCGTACAGCTCCTCAACGTGCTCCACGCTAAAGCGCTGCGAAATGCCCAGCGATACCACCATTTGCTTTGGAAATCCGTTCATGGCGTATATGTCGGAGAAGTTGACCATGGCTGCCTTGTAGCCCAGGTGCTTCAGGGGCGCGTAGGTGAGGTCAAAGTGAATCCCTTCGAGCAGCATGTCGGTGGTGAGCAGGCGGCACATTTCGCTCGGGGCGACTACGGCGGCGTCGTCGCCAATGCCCTTGAGGGTGGAGGGGTTTCGCGTCGGTATTTTTTTTGCGAGCCGGTCAATCAGGCCAAACTCGCCAAGCTCGTTAATGTTCATTGGCGGCTATCGTGTGGGGTAGTGTTTGTCAGCGCGCACGCCTGCTGCGCCTTGCGCAGCATCGACACCTTGCGCGGCTTTCTGCGGCGCTTTTTAGCCTTTTCGCTGTTGGCAGCGCCATCTTTTGCGATTTCTGCGGTGGCGGGTAGCGCGGTGGGGGGATGCTCCATGAGCTTGAGGTAGATTTCGCGGCACACCCACGCATCGGTGGCGGCGTAGAGCTTTTGCTCGGCGGTGTAGCGCAGGGCTGCCCAGTTGGACGTTTGCTGAGACTTGGAGATGCGGAGCTGGAGCACGATGGCGGCAATCTTTTTCAGCGCCTTATCCGCTATTCCGTACCGGTCTGCGAGCTGCTGCAAGTCGACAAAGCCCTGCGGCCTGAACGCGCCTATGCGCTGCATCCCGCGTATATCCTCGTTTACCGCCACGCCGACTTTGAGCACATGCTTGCTTTGCAGCAGCGCTACCAGCTCCTTTGGAACGCCGATTTTATCTATGCGGAAAAGAAACGCGTGGTCTGCGGTGGAGAGCTGCACCAGCGACACGCCGTAGCGAATGCCCCGCGTAAAGCTGGGGCGCGTTTCCGTATCGTAGCCCAAGATTGGCTCCTGCATAAGGCACGAAACCGCCGCTGCGGTTTTCTCCCGCTTGTCGACTACCGTAATCTTTCCGCCAAACGCAACGTAGGGCAGCTCCTCTATTTCTTCATGGGTGATATGTGGGGTAAACATTCTGGTTTTTTTCCAAAGCAAAGGATTTATAACTTGCGGCAAAGATACGCTTTTTTCGCTACTTTCCGGTAAAAAATCTTCGGGTAATCGCATAAGGGAGCCTCTAAGAACGAATTGAGAATTGTGAATTGTGAATTGTGAATTTGAAAGCATCCGTCCCCTCCTGCAACCTCCGTTGGAGAAGGGTAGGGGGTGAGGTCTAACAAGTAAACATTGTGCGACTTGTGAATAAAAATCGCTGCTTTTTAGGCTAATTCTTTGCCCCGCAGGGGACGGCACTTGATTGCCCGTATGCTTTAGCATACGGATACGGATACGGCGTACTCGCTTTCCTTTTCCCCAAAAAACACCTGTGATTGTGCCATTTGACAAATTTACAAAATTTTGCCCTTGCAAAATTTTGTAAATGTCTGGAACAGTGTCAAATGGCACAAACGAGATATGGTCATTTTGACACTCGCAGAGTGTCAAATGACCTTATCGCCGGCGTTTTCAAGTGCCGTCCCCTTTGGCACAAGGCGGGCAAACCCCGCCCCTACACGCCTGCGCCAATTCCTAATTCTTAATTCTTAATTCCTAATTCCTAAATCCTTTCCTCTTGCCGTCGCAGGTCTTTTTCCTTAATGCTTTCGCGCTTATCGTAGGCTTTTTTGCCTTTAGCCAGCGCAATATCCAGCTTAGCGATGCCTTTTTCGTTGATAAAGATGCGGAGCGCGACAATCGTCAGGCCTTTTTCCTTAGTTTTGCGCAGGAGCTTTTGCAGCTCCCGCTTTTGCAGCAGCAGCTTTCGGTCGCGCTTGGCGTTATGGTTGCTGTAGCTGCCAAAGCGGTATTCGGATATGCTAATATTCTTTGCCCACAGCTCCTCGTTGATAAAAATGCAGTAGGCGTCGGCAAGGGCGGCCTTGCCCTCGCGAATAGACTTTATCTCCGTTCCGCTGAGCACCATGCCGGCTGTAAACGTCTCTACCACCTCATAGTCAAAGGTTGCTCGCTTATTCTTTATCTCTATGTTCGATGCTCGATACATGGCCTGCAATTCAATTAGGAATTAAGAATTAGGAATTAAGAATTAGGAATTAGAGGTAGTGTCATAAAATTAGGGGGGGGGGGGAACCCAATTTACTCACTCGTGTTTATTTGCAAAAGTTGAGTACCCTAACTACTCTCACAACTTACAACTTATTACTTACTACTTATTACTTATTACTCACTACTCACTACTCACTACTCACTACTCACTACTTCGGAGTTGTTCTGTACAGCCAAATGGCGACGACAGCGAACAAGACATTCGGTATCCAGAGGGCGATGGCGGGTGTGAGCCAGCCGCCCTGCACAAACATTTCGCTAAAGCGCTGAAAAAGGATGTAGGCAAAGCTCAGCCCCACGCCCAAGCCCATGTGCAGCCCCATTCCCCCCCTCATCTTGCGCGACGACAGCGCGACGCCAATCACGGTGAGGATGATGCTCGCCATAGGGTAGGCAAATCGCTTGTGCTTTTCTATGAGCACCTCGTCGACGTTGGCGGCGCCTTGCAGCTTCAGCGTTTTGATGTATTCGTTTATTTCGCGGTAGCTCATTGTTTCCACCAGCTTGTCCACGTAGACGGACAGGTCTGTTCCCGTAAGGTTGATCACCGTATCCAGCGTAGCGCCGGTGCGAATCACCTCGCCGCTGTCGCCAATGGTGCGAATCACGTAGCGCGAAACGTGCCACACGTTTTTTGCCGTATCCCACACCGCCTCGTTCGACGTAAGCTTCGACACCAGCCCGCTATCGCTCACGCACTCCAGCGAAAAGTTGTACGCCGTTTGGTTGCGGACGTTGAAGCTTTCGAGGTAGGCAAAATTCCCGGGCTGCGTTTGGCGGTGGATATGCCGATCCTTATTTTGGTACGGATTTTTAAGGTACTTCATCTCGAAGTTGTACTTGCGAACGGAGGCCGGAGGAATCACCATGTTGGCCAGGTAGCAGTTGGCTAAGGTGATGAGCGTGGCAACCATCATGTACGGACGCAGAATGCGACCCATGCTGACCCCCGTGGAGAGCATCGCCACCAGCTCCGTATGGCTGGCCATCTTTGAGGTGAAAAATATGACGGCTACAAAGGTGAACAGCGCGCTGAAGATGTTGATGAGAGAGGGTACAAAGTTGCCGTAGAAGTCGAGCAGGATAGCCGAAATGGGCACCTGCTTCGTTACGAAGTTGTCTATTCTTTGGCTGGTGTCGAAGATAATGATGATGAACGTCATCGCGAGAACGGCAAAGATGTAGGTGCTCAAAAATTTTTTGATAATGTACCAGTCAAGTATTTTCATCAGCGTTTGTTGTTTAAATTCTGGATGACACTTTTTTTACCATATCGCGCTTCCACGCGGCAAACGTTCCGGCGGCAATGCGCGCCCGCGCTTCGCGTACCAGCCACAGGTAGAACCCGAGGTTGTGGAGGCTGGCGATTTGTGCGCCGAGCATTTCGTTGGCCGCAAACAGGTGCCGCAGGTAGGCCTTGCTGTACGCGGTATCTACAAAGGTGTGCGCCGCCGCGTCGATGGCCGAGAAGTCGCGCTTCCACTTCTCGTTGCGGATGTTGATAATACCCTGCGCGGTAAACAGCATCCCGTTGCGCCCGTTGCGGGTCGGCATCACGCAGTCGAACATGTCCACGCCCAGCGCGATAGCCTCCAGCAGGTTTTCGGGCGTGCCCACGCCCATGAGGTAGCGGGGCTTGTCCTCTGGCAGGATGGCGTTGACCAGCTCCACCATCCGGTACATTTGCTCAGCCGGCTCGCCAACGGCCAAGCCGCCTATGGCGTACCCGTCGCTGCGCAGGGCGGCGGCGTGCTCGGCGGCAGCCCTGCGCAAATCCGGGTAAACGCACCCCTGCACAATGGGGAAAAACGCCTGCTCAAACCCGTACTGCGGCGCGGTAGCGTCGAAGCGCACCGCGCCGCGCTCCAGCCAGCGCTGCGTGAGCGCCAGCGATGTCTTGGCGTAGGCGTACTCTGCCGTGCCGGACGGACATTCGTCGAGCGCCATGATGACGTCGGCGCCAATGCTCCGCTGAACATCCACCACGCTTTCCGGCGTAAAGAGGTGCCGCGAGCCGTCGATGTGCGACTGAAACACGCAGCCTTCGTCGGAAAGCTTGCGGTTGGCCGCCAGCGAAAACACCTGGTAGCCGCCGCTATCGGTGAGGATAGGCCGGCTCCACGACGAAAACTTATGCAGGCCGCCTGCCGCCGCCAGCGTCTCCACGCCCGGGCGCAGGTACAGGTGGTAGGTGTTGCCCAAAATGATTTCGGCGCCGACCTCCCGCGCCAAGTCGCGGTGAAAAACGCCCTTTACCGTGCCCACCGTGCCCACCGGCATGAAAATTGGCGTATGCACGATGCCGTGCGCCGTGTGCAGGCGCCCGCACCGCGCTGAGGTGTCGGAATCGGTATGGAGAAGGTCGAATTTCAAAGCCGGCTTACAAATGCCCCCTGATACAGCGGCATGCTTTTTTTTTTGCTGCAAATATACAACAAAGTTTTGATATGAGCTTTTGCAGACTTTTCAACTCCACGTTCAAATATGTTTATAAATAGTGAAGCAAAAATAGGAGATATTTCCGAAATGTTTAGTAACATTGCACCACGAAAATTTTCCTGTTTTTTTCGTAGCAGGCTGGTTCGCTACCATTTATAGCGCCGAAAGGAGTTGACGCTTTTGAAGCGCGAGCCGCCGGTACGCTTAATTTTTTTACTTTACGAAATGAATTTCGACTTCTTGAGCATCATTCAGTGGGGGGCTATCCCTATCTATATCTACGTATTATACAGTATTTTTTTGCTTTGTACGCTCGCTCAGCTTTGCTACTACTTGGTGCACTTTGGGCGGGTGGTTCACTTCCGCTCCTGCCCCGACGGCGGAAGGGGTGGCGTGCAGCGCCCCGTATCCATTGTCATTTGCGCCAAAAATGAGCAGCAAAGCTTGAAGGAAAATTTGCCCCTCTTCCTCAAGCAAGACTACCCGACCTTTGAGGTTGTGGTGGTAAACGACGGCTCTACCGACGAAAGCGAAATGCTGCTTTACGAGATCAAGCAGCACCATAGCAACCTGCAAATAACCACCATTGAGCAGGACAGGAAGTTTGCGCACGACAAAAAGCTGGCCATTACCGTAGGCATTAAGGCCGCCGGCTACGACGCCATCCTTTTTGCCGAGCCCGACTGCGCGCCGCCCAGCGACAAGTGGCTCAGCGCCATGTCGCAGGCCTTTGGCGCAGAGGGCGAGGTGGTGGTGAGCTACTGCTGCAACCGGCGCCACGGGGGGGTTGCCGGAAAAATTATGCGCGCCGACAGCGTCTTTTCGGCGCTTTTTTCGCTCCACGCCGCCATTAAGGGAAAGCCTTACCGGAGCACCATCAAGAACATGGGCGTCAGCCAGGCGCTCTTTTTCCGCAACAAGGGGTTTGCCAGCTACACCGCCTACCCGCAAAGCGAAGAAACCCTCTTTTTGTGCCGCAACGCTAACCGGAAAAATACCCGCGTGGCGCTTACGCGCGACGCCATTCTTTCGTCTTCGCAGCGCCTTACCTTTGGGCAGTGGTTTCAGCAAAAGTGCACATACGCCTCGCTGCTGGGCATGGGGAAGCGCGGCAAATCGCACATCCGCGCGGAAATGCTTTCGCGCGTGCTCTACTTCCTTTGCATCGCCCTGCTCATCGGCGTTGCCGTGCAGCGGCAGCTCTACCTGCCCCTCCTGGCCGCCGTCCCGCTGATGCTCGCTCGCTTTACCGTAAAGCTGGTGGTGCTGGGCAAGGCCGCCAAACGCCTGCAGGAGCACGGCCTCACCGCGTGGCTCCTGCTCTACGATATTTTTTCGCCAATACTTGCCGCCATCACCAGCATGGCGCAACCAAACCTGCACAAAATCAAAAAAATAAAGTAATGCAATGCGTAACGAAACCGACAAAGTTGGTTTGCAGCAGATTGAACAGGCGCGCAGGGGAGACGTAAGCGCCTTCAACCTCCTTATCGGCAGGTACTACGAGGGCGTTTTGCTCCAGCTCAAGCAGCGGCTCGGCAACCTTGCCGATGCTGAGGATATTGCCCAGCAAACGTTTGCCAAGGCATTTGAGAACATAGGCAGCTACTCCGACAGGTACGCCTTTAGCACGTGGATATACAGCATTGCCAACAACTGCTGCATCGACTTTTTGCGGAAGCGCAGAACCGGCAACACCATCCCCATCGACAAGCTGGTGGAGGACGAGGACTTTAACACGCAAAACGCCCAGCTCAACCCGGAGGAAAATATGATTGCCGAGCAGAACATGATGGAGGCCTCGCTGCTGCTGGGCAAGCTCAAGCCGCAATACCGGCGCATCATTGAGCTCCGCTACCTTAGAGAGTACGCCTACGAGGAGATTGCAGCAGAGCTCAAGGTGCCCATTGGAACGGTTAAAACGCACCTGTTCAGGGCCAAGGAAATGCTGGTAAAGATGATTGTAAAGGCGCAAGCCGACAAAACCTCCTGATGGCGCTACAGGCTATATATGTGATATAGCACCGCTTCTTCATCATTAACCGACAATATTTTGCCATTAATCATACAAAAAAATTAGCTATAAATGGTTCCATTTTACCGTCGCCATATCGGGCCCGACGCCGCAGAAATTTCCGACATGCTTGCCGCCGTTGGCGTAAAGAGCCTTGAGGAGCTGGTGGATCAGGTTATTCCGGCAGACATTCGCCTGCCGGAGCCGCTCAGGTTGAGCGCCCCCACAGGCGAGCACGAGTACCTGCAAAACATTAAATCGCTTGCCGCCAAAAACAAGCCGCTGCGCACGCTGATTGGCATGGGGTACTACGGTACGCACCTGCCCGCCGTCATCCAGCGCAACATTTTGGAAAACCCCGCGTGGTACACCTCCTACACGCCCTATCAGGCCGAAATTTCGCAGGGGCGCTTGGAGGCCTTGCTCAACTTCCAGACGGCGGTATGCAGCCTCACCGGGCTGCCGGTGAGCAGCTGCTCGCTGCTCGACGAAGCCACCGCCGCCGCCGAAGCCATGCACATGATGCTGGAGCTGCGGTCGCGCGAAGCCGTGAAGCTGGAGAAAAACGAGCTCTTTGTGGACGAAAATATTTTCCCGCAAACGCTCGACGTCGTGCGCACGCGCGCTGCCGCGATTGGCGTGCGCGTCGTTGTGGGGCGCTTCGGAGCAGATGAGCCGGGCGAAAAGTGCTTTGGCGCCATCGTGCAGTACCCTGCGGCCAACGGCCACGTGCCCCGCTACGCCGATTTTGCCCGGCAGCTCCACCGCCGGCAAATCCTCCTCACCGCCGCCTGCGACATCCTGAGCCTTGCGCTTCTGCAGGAGCCGGCCGCGTGGGGCGCCGACATTGCCGTGGGCAGCACCCAGCGCCTCGGAATCCCCATGGGCTTCGGCGGGCCGCACGCCGGGTACATGGCCGCCAAGGACGAGTACAGGCGCTTCCTGCCCGGGCGCATCATCGGCATTTCGGTTGACCGAACGGGCAAAAAAGCGCTGAGAATGGCGCTCCAAACGCGCGAGCAGCACATCAAGCGCGAAAAGGCCACCAGCAACATCTGCACGGCGCAGGCCTTGCTGGCCACCATGGCGGGAATGTACGCCGTGTACCACGGCGCCGACGGGCTTCGCGCCATAGCGCAAAACGCCCACCGCTGCGCCGCAACCCTCGCCGCCGCCCTCCTCAAAAAGGGCGCAACGCTCGCCGCCACCGCCTTCTTCGATACGGTGGAGGTGACGAAGGTTGCCGCCGCCGACGTAAAAAAAGCGGCCTTGGCGCTTGGTTTTAACTTTTTCTACCCCACCGCCACCAGCGTGCGGATTAGCTTCGACGAGATATCTACGATCGACGAGGTAAAAAAGGTGGCGGCGGTGTTTGGATGCCTCGAAAGCGAAGTGGAGCCCGCAGACGGCTACTCCTTCGAGGAAAGCCACCTCCGCAGCAGCGCCCTGCTGACCGAAAAAATCTTCTCCGCCTGCCGCAGCGAAACCGAGCTGATGCGCTACATCAAAAAGCTGGAGCGCCGCGACATCTCCTTAGCCAACAGCATGATTTCGTTAGGCTCGTGCACCATGAAGCTCAACGCCGCCGCCGAAATGCTCCCCATCACGTGGCAGGAGTTCGGCAGCGTACACCCCTTTGTCCCGCGCGATCAGGCGCAGGGATACTACGAGCTGGTGGACGAGCTGGCCAGAGATTTGGCGGAAATTACGGGGCTTAACGCCGTTTCGTTTCAGCCCAACTCCGGCGCCAACGGCGAGTACGCAGGGCTGATGGCCATCCGGCGATACCACATCGCGCACGGCGCGGCGCACCGCAACGTAGCGCTTATCCCCGCCTCGGCGCACGGCACAAACCCGGCCAGCGCCGCCATGGCGGGCATGGCTGTCGTGGTGGTAGCCTGCGATGAGCAGGGGAACATCAGCGTAGAGGACTTGGAGCGGAAGGCTGCCCTCCACGCCCAAAACCTCGCCTGCCTCATGATTACCTACCCCTCGACGCACGGCGTGTTTGAAAGCAAAATCCGCGAAATAGTCGGCATTGTGCACCGCAACGGCGGGCAAGTCTACATGGACGGGGCAAACATGAACGCGCAGGTTGGCTACACCAACCCCGGATTCATAGGCGCCGACGTATGCCACCTCAACCTGCACAAAACCTTCGCCATACCGCACGGCGGCGGCGGGCCGGGGGTAGGGCCGGTCTGCACCGCAAAGCACCTCACGCCCTTTCTGCCCTCGCATAGCCTGACGGAATCCGGCGGCGAAGACGGCGAGGTCGGTGGCGGCGAAAGCGGCGCAAGCGCTGTGGCGGCGGCGCCTCTGGGGAGCGCAAGCATACTGCCCATCACCTACGGCTACATCAAGATGATGGGCGCCGAAGGGTTGCAGCGCGCCACCGCCATCGCCATTCTCAACGCCAACTACATTTCGCGCCGCCTGTCGCCGCACTACGCCACGCTCTACACCGGAGAAAACGGACGGGTGGCGCACGAGTGCATCATCGACTGCCGCGAATTTCGCAGCGCTTACGGCGTAGCGTGCGGCGATATTGCCCGCCGCCTGATGGACTACGGATTTCACGCGCCTACGCTCTCATTCCCAGTCCACGAAACCCTCATGGTGGAGCCTACCGAAAGCGAAGATAAGGCGGAAATCGACCGCTTTATTGAGGCGCTTACCGCGATAAAGGCGGAATGTGAAGATATAAGGAGCGGCGCCGCCGACAAAACGGACAACCTGCTGAAAATGTCGCCCCACACGGCGCACGAGCTCTGCGCCGACGAGTGGAGGCATCCCTATAGCCGCGAGCAGGCCGCATTTCCCTTGGAGTGGGTGAAGGAAAATAAGCTCTTCCCCTACGTGAGCAAAATCGACAACGGCTACGGCGACAGAAATTTGGTGTGCACCTGCGCGGAAATGACGGCATAAAAAATCGTCGAAATCGCCAAAATAGCGAAATTGCGCCCTGCCTGATAAGGCAGGACTTGACAGCGCCACACGGCAATACGGGATGTAAGAGCGCTTGTGCAAAGAAAATCCTAATCGCCAAAACAGACAAAATGTCAAAAACGGACAAAACGGCAGAAATATCAGCAAAAACATCAGCAGAAACAGCAAAAACAACAGCAAAATCCCATTTTTATACACTACGCCTAACAGCAGCTATCATAATGAAAAAAATTGTATTCCTTGCATTTGCGTTGCTAACCGCTACGCTTCCAAACAAAAAGCTCCGGGCGCAGGCGGCAGCCTACGACCGGCCAACCGTCAACTTCCTTTTGGTGACGCACGGCGACGCCTACGACGCGCCAACCTCTGCATTTTTTGGGAAAATCCCCAAAGAAGACAAATTCTACGTCAACGACCTGACGACAAAGGAGCTCAAGGTAAGCCAGCTCTCCCGCAACACCCTTTCGCCCACCGCGTGGCAGCAGGTGCAGGCGGAGCTCGTCCTGCAGAACGTGGCTAAGCAGGAGATTGCCGCGTGGTACCTGCGCAAGCCCGACGGGAGCATGAGCATGGAGCTGATTCACCGCCGCGGAGAGTTCAACGCCACCGACGAATCTTTCCTCATGGCCAACGCCACCAAGCGCGGCATGGACGAGCTGAAGGATTTGGGGCGAAAGCTCATCGCAAAAACCTACGTCGTGGCGCTGGACTACGCCAACATTGCCTACTCAGCCGACGCCGCCGCCGACATGCACACCTGGAAAGCTACGGTGCGCGCTATGGTATTCAAGCTGACGTTCGACGCCAACCTCGAAAACAGCATCTACGACGCCTGGACAGACGAGCAGGATACGCCGGAATCGCTGGCCGAAAAAAGCAAGCGGTTTGACCAAATTCCCTTTACGCTGGAGTTTGTGCAGCAGGTCAGCGTAAACGCCTCCGCCAGCGCGCTGATCACGGGCCGGTCGCGCGGCGATGAGGGTACCCTGCAAACCCTGACAAAGGTTGCCTTTAGCGTCCTCTCGAAGGAGGCGCTACAGCGCGAAATGCTGAAAAAAGGGTACGACAACGTGATGAACGAGCTGGAGAAAAAAATAGCCGACTTTAAGGTGAAATCCGGCGTGTGGGAGCTTGACCCCATTCGCGCAAAAGTCGGAAAAAAGGAGGGGCTGAAAACCGACCAGCGCTACTACGTGCTGGAGTACGAGCAGGACAGCAAGGGAAACCTTAAGGCGGTGCGCAAGGCCGTAGTGCGCGTTGGCGGCGGCGTTGCAGACAACCGGGTAATGGCGACCGGAAAAAGCGAGGCCAGCAAGTTCTACCAGATAGCGGGCAGAAGGGTGGAGAAAGGCATGACGCTGGAGCAGCGCAACGACGCCGGAATTGGCCTCCTGCTGGGCGCCGGCGCGCCGATAACCGCTAAGGAGGTAACCGGTTTGCTGCAAATGCGCGTAGAGGTGCTTACCAACAAGGTGCTAAACATGGGAGCACTCCCCGGCTTGTACGTATATGGCGAAGGCATACTGGAGAGCGCGAGCTACGCGCTGGAGAGCAAGTTCACAGACGCTTATGGGTTGACGGGCGGCGGCAAAGAAAGCTACTCGTTCACGCGCTGGGGATTTGGGCTTGGCAAAGGGGCGTACTTTTGGCGCAACTTTTCCCTTTCGCCCTACGTGGGAATGGGCTGGGAGTTTGTGAGCGTAAAGGATATTTCGCTCGAAACCACCTACTACAAGGCGGGGGCAAACTTTTCCATCAACATTTACTACCCCTTTCAGCTGGTGGGAGGCGTAAGCGGCCTCTTCTACGGCGCAACAACCCTCAAAGACAGCGACAGCAACAGCAACAGCAGCAGCAGCAGCAACGACAGCAGCAGCTCGTCGTCTTCGATATCGCGCTACAGCGAGGTGTTTAGCGCGCGCAGCAGCGGAAGCGCATCGGGATTTGTGGGGATCCGGTTTAACTTTTAGCCGACGCTGGGAGTACAGTAGGGTAAGTAGGGTAAGTAGGGTAGGATTGGGTAGCAAGATTTTGAATTTTGGGATTTTGGGATTTTGAATTTTAAAACGAGCCTAACTATCTCACAAACACCTTGAAAAACACAGGTGAGCAATTCCTTTCATATAGCAAAAATGCAATTTATTCATTTTTCGCTGCTTGAAGCGTTGTATTTAGCTTTGCTTAATGGGAGCAGGGAAGGGCTAATTTCTTAATTCCTAATTCCTAATTCCTAATTCTTAATTATATAAATGCCACATGCGATATTTTTTTAAAATAGGATTTGTTGCGCTCATGCTTGTCGCCGTAGCCTCCTGTGGCAATGGCGACGATGGGGCGTCTGTAGGCAGCTACATTATACTACCGCCTGCCGTTCCCGACAGCGATTTAATTGCGCGAGTATCAGCCGGCATTACCGAAACGGAGGAAGTAGATTTTAAGAAGCTGCCGCTACGAAAAAATTTGGTGCATATCGTAGATTCCGGTGCATATAGCGTTTCCCTGAACTTTTACGTTGTTGTATTTGCCGCTTACTCGCGGCACGGGCAAGGGCTTTGCGCCATTTCGCCAAACATCTGCCTTTACAATGCCGCCGATTCCCTGCTAAAGACAATGCATGATGCCGGCACCCTGAGCGTCAATACCAGCCTTGCGCTACAGGATAAGTCGAACGAAAAAACGGAAAGGAAGCTGGTAGCGCTGTCGGACACCGTTGATGTGGCGAGGGATGGCGCATACGTCAGCATTGCTATAAGCAGCAACCTTATGCGCGCCTATGGCGGAACAAGCTACTATTCGGGGCTTGGATATGCTTGCGCCTATATTGAGCAAAATGCCGACAACCGGAAAGTTACCGTAAAAAAGCTGCCGTAAGGCACGCGAAGTAAATAGCAGGAAACCCATTAGAACCCCCAAAAAACAAGGCTTGCGGCTGTAAAGCAAAAGCGGAGCTTATTTAAATGCAAGAAGAATATGGCAGCAATACTAAAAATCAGAAATGTAGGCCCCGTATAAGAAGCGGAGTTGAACTTCAATAAAGTTAACGTGTTCATGGGGCCGCAAAGTAGCGGTAAAAGCACCATTGCCAAAATTATCAGCTATTGCACATGGGTGGAAAAAGATGTAGCAACAAGCCAATCGTTAAAAGCCTATTTGGATAATAAGAATTACTTTGTTGATCGGCTTGAAAGCTTTTATAAGCTTAACGGATATTTTAAAAATCCGGATAGGAGCATTTTCTACCAAAGTGACGTCGTTGAGATTGCTTATAGCGCCGATGATTTCTCCATTAAATGGAGGAATCGGTATGCCTATCAAAGAAGCAAAATATCCTATATTCCATCAGAAAGAAATATGATTATTTTGCCGGAAGTGAAAAAAGTAACATTTGACAGCACAAACATCCGCAGCTTTATGTTTGATTGGTTTGATGAGAAAAAAAGCTATCCAAAAGAGAAAGCGCTGCCTATTTTAGATTTAGGCTTAGCCTACTACTACGACAAGGACGCCGATGAAGACCATATCCTGCATACGCGCAATGGAGCATCCTACGATATTCTACTCTCCAGCGCATCGAGTGGGTTACAGGCCATCACCCCTTTAGTGGTCACGGTAGATTTTTTGACCGGATGGTTTTACAAGCAAGATGAGAGCTTGTCTTTTGAGGTGTTGGAAGAAAAAATCAGGAAAACGAATCAAATATTGCGTGAGGAGCTGCTCGTAAAGAAATATTTTGGCAATGATGCTGAAGCGGATAGTGAAAAAATAAGTGCGATAAGTGAGAAAATAAGCGCAGGAGACGCGCACGCTCTTGAGCTTCTCAAAGCGTATGATAAAGTGCGGAAAATGCTATTTTCCACTCACAATACCCAGCTTATTATCGAAGAACCCGAGCAAAATCTCTTTCCCGAAGCACAGCGTAATTTAGCATACTATCTTTTGGACAAAATATCCAGCGAGGCGCGAGAGCACACCTTGACCATTACGACGCACAGCCCCTATATTTTGTATGCGCTGAACAACTGTATGTTAGGTGGTTTGGTCGGCAAAAAAATGAAGGCGCCGGACAGGGAAAAGCTTAAATGTAAAAATTCATTTATAAATCCACGTGCAGCTTCGATTTATGAACTCCACGATGGCGTTTTAAAGTCCATTCAGCAAGACGATGGTTTGATTAGCGCAAACTATTTTGACGCCAAAATGAAGGAGCTGATGGATGATTTTTATGTAATGCTAAATTATTACGAAGAATGATAAAGGCTAATATAGCACGAGAATACCCTGAGCAGGGTAGAATTTGCGCTTACTCCGACAAATCTTTGTTTCTGGCCGATTATACGGAGCAAACAAAGCCATTGCCTGTAAAGCGTGGCGTTGAAATCTTTCAAGATGTGCCCCCAGCTGACATTCGCTATTTGGCTTTGCAAAACGATGTTCACCTGTAGCAAGCCATTCCACCTTTTAAGCGCTGAGAACAGGGTGGCTTAGCCTCGTTTCGGCCTATCGCGCTAAGCCTTGCTGCTCTTCTTTCTGCATACCGCAACCACCGACAACCCCGGCAGATAAACGCGGCGCCGGCCCAGCATGCGGCTAATGCAAAAATCCGCATTCAAAAACCCTACGATACATTGCGTAAGCAGGTTTTTTTCTGAAAATCTCCACATCCCCACTCCTGTCGGCTCCCTTTTCGGAATTGGGAGCACCCTCTTGCTTAAGGAAATAAGCCTGAAGAGGAGCAAGCTTGCGTAAAAATAGTGGCACCGCTCTACCGCTAAGCCGTTCCGGTTCAGTAGCGCAAGCAGCCGTTTTCGGCTGTACCGGCGGTAGTGGTCAAGAAAGCGGTCGTGCGCTGAAAACAGAAATTGCATGGCCGGTACGGTAATGAGCAGCGTTCCGCCGGCGACCAGCTTATCCAGCGCCTCTTGCAGGAACGCAGCGTCGTCTTCTATGTGCTCCAAAACGTCCATCAGGATCAAGCCATCGAAGCTTTCGCGCGAAAGCTTGGCGATGCTATTCACGCAGCGCACGCCGGCTATGCAAGCCTCCTCGTCGCCATACTCCGAATCCGCTGCGTAAACAACGTCGGGGTGAAGCGATAAAAGCTTGCGGGCAAAAAAGCCATCGCCTGCGCCAACGTCCGCAAAGCGCTTTAGCTTTCTCTTTTGAATCAGCCCAAGAATACCCTGCGCCCGGGACAGCTCCCAGGGGTGCCGATGCGTATTCGATGTTTTTTCTTTTAAATCCATATCAATGCTAAGCTGTTTAGTTTTTGTTCCTCTTTCCGCTGAATGGCAATCTGCAAGTTGTGTGGCGGTAAAGCCAATGCAGGCGGCAGGCGCTTTTTACGTGTGTTACCCATAGCTGTTTTTTTTAGTAAATGAGCTTTTTGCCGATGCATACCCTGGTGTGCTATCTGCTCCCTGTGGCGGCTTCACTTCTCCTCCCTGACAATGTAGTGTGGCCGCTGCTTGACTTCTGCGTAGACCTTGGCCAGATACTGCCCCACAATACCCACAGTAAAAAGCTGCACCCCGCTGCAAAATAAGATGATACAGGCGGTTGACGCCCAGCCGGCAACCGGATCGCCCCAGGTAATCCGGCGGACAATAATTACCGCAACAAAAGCCAGCGACAGCAAAAAGAATAAAACCCCTAAAATGGACGCAATGGCCAGCGGCTTGGAGGAAAACGCAAAAATGCCGTCCAGCGAGTACAGAAACAGCTTCCCAAACGACCACTTTGTTTCGCCGGTAACCCTGCGTATGTTTTCGTACTCAAACCATTTCGTCCGGAACCCTACCCAGGGAAAAATGCCCTTGGAGAATCTAATTCGCTCCCCCAGCGATAAAACGGCATTTACGTAGGGGCGCGACATGAGGCGAAAATCCCGCGCCCCGTCTACCACCTCTATGTCGGTCAGCATGGCCATGAGCCGGTAAAATCGGCGCGCAAAAAACGAGCGAATGGCCGGCTCGCCTTTGCGGGTTACCCGCCGCGTTCCGGCGCAGTCAAATTCGCCGGAGGCCACCGCTGCCAGCATTTCGGGGATGAGCGACGGTGGGTCTTGCAGGTCGGCGTCCAGCGTCACAACGTAGCGCCCCCGCGCTTTTTGAAGCCCGGCAAGCAGGGCCGATTCCTTGCCGAAATTCCGCGAAAAAACAAGGTAGCGCACGCGATCGTCCCGCTGGGCAAAATCCCGCAGCATGCTCGATGTGGCATCCACCGAGCCATCGTCTACAAAAATAAGCTCGCACGCTGAAGCCTGACCGCTTGCGCTGAGCGCGGACGATACGCGCGTAACCTCCGCATAAAATTTTTGTAGCGTTGCCTCTTCGTTAAAGCATGGCGACACAAAAGATATGTCTATAAAATTCGCTTCCATTTTTATTCCTGCTAATGAGCGATGCCACTACGCATCGGCATCGAGTGAGAGAAAATATACCCTGTGCGAGCTGCACGAACTATATTTATTCGCATGCTTTTTTATGCGGCCACAAAAAAGCGCAGGGTGAAGAAGTAGATTGCTCATAGTATGTTTTTTTTTGCTGTTTTGTTTTTTTAGTAATGCGAAATAAATAAATAAATTATTATGGATTTTGTCCGTAGGACATTCATATCCATAGAAATGATGAGACAACCCCCTCCCCTTCAACCCCGTAGTGGGTTGAACTCTTACGGAGTTCCGAACAGAGGTGGGGCTACATAATTTCTATTGGCATGAAAACCCTAAAGGGTTACTTCTGTTACAAGTTATTTATTTCGCATCCCTTAGTGAGCACGGTAAAAATGTCGCAGCCGTATTTTTCGGCTTTAGTTCAGCCTTCTACCTTGCCGGAGGCGCATTCAGGTGGCGATACGATTGGGCAATGAGCGCGTTGAGGTGCGGGTAGCTATCCGCTGCATTCTTCAGGTGCTCAACCGCCTTTGCGTAGTCCTGCTTGTTGAAGTAGGCAACTCCCAGGTTGGCGTCGACGAACTTTTTATTCCCTTCATCCTCAACCAGCCTGGCGGCCTCTGTGAGCGTCTTAATCCCCGCGTCCGTTTGCTTCAGGTTGACCTGCGATGCGCCGATGTACATTTTTGAAAATCCAATATGCTCGTTATGCGGCCAGAGGTTGAGGTAGGCCTCGAGGAAGCGAATGGCCTTATCGTATTTTTGCTGCTGAAAGTAGCCATACCCCATCCAAAACCATACCCCAAAGTTTTTGGGGTCGTAGGCGCCGGCCTCCTCCAGCAGCTTCATGCCTTCGGCTGTTCTACCTTCCCTCACCGCCTGTATGCCGCGGCTATCCAGCTTGTTCTTTTT
>JAIROF010000020.1 GCA_031257655.1 Prevotellaceae bacterium
TTTTTTTTAATGGTTAATGGGCTGACGCACGAGGGGTTGTCGCGGACAACCAGACCATATTTTTTTAAACGCATTTTTTACTTTATTAAATCACAAATATACAGCTGCTTATCCCAATATTTTGGGGCAGCCTGCTGCTACTGTTTGCTCATCATTGCCACCATATCCTCAGCGCTCAAATTAAACAGGCCTAATATTTTTTGCTGCAAATCGCTCAGCTTCGCGTACTTTACGGTGCGAACACCCTTGCCCAGCGTAAGCTCTACCAGCTTAATGTTCTTGAGTTCGGCAATGATGTCATTGAAAGACAGCTGCCCCCTATTTTCTTCGTTAAATGCCTTGAGAAAGGGATAGATTTTGTCTTCCAGCGCCTTGCTGACGACATGTGCCCAAAAGCAGACCTGAACGTGCCCGCGCGCTTGGTACTCTTGGTCGTACAAGTAAATGCTATTTTCTTCGACTTCGTGGCAATCAACCCATTGGCTGTCAATGCGCGGTTGGCAGGCATCCAAAATCTCCAATGAATTATACAAGTCATCGACCTTCAGCCGTTTATCTATGCTAAGGATGCCGGCCAGCGCTGCTTCGCGCTGCAACAGGTGGTAGATGCTCAGCTTGCTTCCGCAGGTAAGCAGCTTGCCGATGATCATTGCCCGAACGTTCGCAACATGCTCTGCAGGCAGCGCTTGGCGCAGGACTTTGTCAATGCGCAGGCGCTTCATCAGCGCCTGTATCAGGAAAAAGTAGCCGAAGTCTACGCATTTTTCCACGGATATTTCTTGCTCGGCTACCATTTTTTCCCCTCGCGAGCGCTTCAGCGCGGCTTCCAGCGACAAAACCTGCTCCTCTGTATAGCCAGACAGGTTGGCCAAAACCTTGGTTTTTACTTTCCCGTCTTCCCGGTACTTGGAGCACAGCAATGGGGTTACATATTCTTGCCCGGACTTGTAGCGGCTTTTGTTGCGTTGTATATACATAATTCCTCCTTACGAAATTTGCTACAAAGATAGTAATTATTCCTTTAATACAAAATATTTAAAAACCCATATTCCGTGGCTACAAAAATTGACTTTTTGAGCCTTCTTGCTGATATGTAGAATGGTATAAAAGTCAAATCCTGATGCTTCGCACACTCTCCTTACGAGCCCAAAATGCTGCCAATTACGAATCGCCTGCGCTTTGCAATTCGTTTATTGTCAGCCAATTATGCACGCTCCATGGTAATTCATGCATGTCAACTGTTTTCATGCATGTCAACTGTTTTGATCAATATGCTCCTGCGAAAATCTTTCAAAAGAGTTTTATGCACAGGTTCATAATGAAAATGCACATGTTGGTAGCGCTATAAATTGTGGGGAGCGAAAAACCTAAATTACTCACTCGCGCTTATTTTTGGTGTTCGTGAGCTCGCTACGCTCGGTTATACCTAATTTTAATAACAAAACAACCTCAGTAGCAGGGAGATATAGTAGAAACAACAATCTCATTAGCCTCATTAATGCAAATGGTTCATAATCAGCGTAATACTTACTATCGCGTGCAATTTATGGCATTACCCACATGTTTTAGAAATGGAATGCGTATAAATCTGCAAATCAGCCATTTGCAATCATTCTTTCGCCATAATTTTCTATTTTTAAGCCTGCAAAATCAGATGCAAAGCATCAGTGAGCAATATTGCTGACGCCGAAGCTCTTATCTGTGCAGCCTGTGCAATCTGTGGATCATATATCCACTTGCGAAACATCAGTAAAATCCGATAGCATTGGTGTTTTGAGGTTACAGCTTACGCCAGCTTCAGAAAATTTTTCAGGATTTGCTCGCCGGCCTGGGCGCTTTTTTCGGGATGAAACTGCAGGGCGTAAAAGTTATCCCTGTGCAGGGCGGCGCTAAAGGGCTGCACGTAGTCGGTGGTGGCAATGGTATGCTCGCCAAGCTGTGCGCAGTAGCTGTGAACGTAGTACACGTACGTTTCTCCGTCCAGCCCGGCAAACAGCGGGGATTCTTTGGTGAGAATGGTATTCCATCCCATGTGCGGAATTTTATGCGCACCCGGCCGGAACCGGCTTACGCGCTCGTCAAAGATGCCGAGGCACTCCGTATCCCCCTCTTCGGAGTATGCGCAGAAGAGCTGTAGCCCAATGCAGATGCCGAGCGTGGGCTGCTTGAGGCTGCGAATGAGCGCATCCAGCCCATGCGCGCGCAAGTACTGCATGGCGGTGCCGGCTTCGCCAACCCCAGGCAAAATAACCTTGTCGGCAGCGCGAATTACGTCGGGATTGTCGGTAAGCACTGCATCCTGACCGATGCGCTTCATGGCGTTTTCCACCGAACAAATATTGCCGGCGTTGTATTTGATAATTGCTACGTTCAATGAGCTTTTGGTTTAAAAATGAATGTTGATATTTTCATGCTGCCCGCTACCCTGCCTCATGCCGCCGCGCATGCTCATGCACGCCTTGCGGTCGAAGCGAAAGCTGCAGGTGGCGCAATGCGCTACGATTCGCTCTTTTTCTTCCGGGCCAACAACATGCTTTCCGTTTTCTATCACAACAATACTTTGCTATAAAAATTATCGTAGTTGAGCGGCGATTAAGCCGTTGCTGTAGCGCTCTTCGCTATATTTTTTTACCGTTTGGAAACCTCTAAAAACCCCAAGCGCTGCGCTCCCTCGGCAAAGTGCTCATTTGCTTTAGTAAACTCCGCTTTTGCCTTAGCCGCAAGCCTTTATTCGGGGGTTTTTTGAGGTTCCCTTTTGGCAGGCTCCGGTTGGTAGCGAAAGTGCGAAAAAACGATTTTTTGACAACACGATGCGAATCAGCATTTTAAATTCGTTCGCGAAAATCGAAGGCTGATCCGTTTTTAATGCATAACTTTAAAACGCTAATGAACAACAGGTTGCCATCAGAGCGTTTTTTCGCACTTTCGCTATCAACCCAAACCTGCCAAAAAATAGAAAACGTATGGAACAACTCTACAGCTACGGCTTAATCGCCTTAATCGCCGCTTAGCCGCTTAAATATATGGATTTTTATAACGAAGTATTGCATGTAATACCTTCAAATATCGTGCTATTTCTCAGCGAAACAACAATATACAAATTTTGCAAAGATAGTACAATTTCACGGTATTAGCAAATGCCCGTCGCAATGGCAATTCTTTTTTTTGAGGTGCGATGAAAAGCTTGGATGAGATTAACTCATGCTACGCATATTGCTGTCTGAACGCTGATTTTTTTTTTGATTTGAATGATTGTTATGATTGATGGCGCATGGTACGATGCACAGCGCTATTTCGTCGCGCGGCGCACGCCGTGCGCCTCTACATGAGATCGTAATTTTCATAGCACCTCCCCCAAAAGGAATTAGCCATAAAAAAAACCGCCAACAAATGCGGTACGCTTTCAAAAAAAGTTTTACCTTTGCACCCACATAGCAGAAAGCAGAAAACTTTATCATTGCGCCTAAAATGTGTGCTGCCGTTTTTTATAAATTTGGCTGTTGCATGCGAAATTGCTTGCCAAAAGCAAAATATTTCGCACCTGCACCTGCGCCGTGCGTTGCACATGCAGGCGCAAGCGCCTTTTCGTTCCTGCGGAGCGCCTGCGCGAGCTCGTATGGCATGCGCGGCGCGCCGCGTAGTTTTTGGCGGTGGATGGCGGCGCGTCTTTTTCCGCAGCGGAATCTTCATTTTCAGCGCTTGGCGGTCGGCGGTCAGCATTTGTTCAGCGGCCAGCTTTTTGCGAATCGCGGGTTGCCCCTTTTCCTGCTGTGCCTGCTGCTCCTGTGCAGCGGCGCGGGGTATGCCCAGAAAAAGACCTTTACGCGCGAATACCTCTACACGGCGAGCGAAGCCGACAGCAAGCTCACCGCCCGAAGCATTGCCACGCAGCAAATGCGCAACGAGCTGCTGCGGGAAATCGGCGAATTTTTGCTCTCGGAAAAGACCATGCTCACCAGCTCTGTGCTGGTGGGCGGCAGCGAAGCGCTTTCGGAGGATTTTTCCAGCAAGATTGAGGCTATCAGCGCCGGCATTGTGGAGATGAAAATCCTCAGCGAGGAGTGGAACGGCGTAACCTACCACATAGCGGCGCAAATGACGGTGGACACCAGCGACGTGCGAAAGCGCATTGCCGAAGTGCTGAACGATAAGCAAAAGACAAAGGAGCTGGAGGAATCGCGGCAGCGGGCGCTCACGGCTGAGGCGGAGGTGGAGAGGCTCAAGAAGGAGCTGACAAAAAAGAGCTGGGGACAGCACCAGCTGCTGCAGCTGCAAAAAGACTACCGGCAGCAGGCGGAAGCGCTTACCGCCGAAGAATACTTCCTGCAGGGGTACAGCGCCGCAGAGCTGGGCTTGCCGGAGGTGGCGATTGGCTACTGGGAAAAGGCGCTGAGCATAGACTGGTGTAAGGCAAACCTGCACTACAACATCGGCAACGCCTACTACGACCTGGGCGCCAAGCGCCAGGCCATAGCCAGCTTTCAAAAAGCCATCGACATCAACCCGAACGATGCCGCCGCATACAGCAACATGGGCATTGCCTGCTACGATCTGGGCGAAACAAGCCGCGCCATCGCCTGCTTTCAAAAAGCCATAGACGTAAACCCCAGCTACGCAGCAGCCTACTACAACATGGGCCAAACCTACCGGGCGCTCGGAAATCGCGACCTGGCCAACGCCTACTACCGAAATGCTGCCCGGCTGGGATACGCAAACGCGCAGAAGCACATAGGGAATTAGGAATTAAAAATTAAGAATTAGGAATATTGCTGACGCCGGAAGCTCTCATCCTTGCAATCCTTGTAACCTGTGCAGCCTGTGCAAATCCGTGCAGCTTGTGCAAAGCTGTGGGTAATATTATGCTGCTTTGTACACGGCGCCACGCGATTATACAAATTTTTGCGAAAAGAGCTCGTGCAAATTTGTGGCATAGCGTTCACCGTGTGCTGATATGCGCTTGTGCTGATAATCTGTAATTTTTTTTGTGAGATATGAATCAAAAAGTTAGCCGCTTTGCTTGGTGCTTTTGGGCATTTGCCTGGCTGTCGACGGCATCGGCCTATTCGGAAACCGTAGACGAAATAAAGAGCAGCAAGCAGTACTACTGGGGCGAAGGCGTCAGCAAAACTGCCGCCGCCGCCGAAAAACAGGCGCTGTCGATGCTTATAAGCCAAATTTCGGTGAGCGTGGAGAGCAAGTTCTCCCTGCTTAAGGAGGAGGTTGCCACCAAAAATCAGTCCGAAATAAAGGAGCAGCTGAGCAGCGTGGTGAATACCTACTCCAACGCTACCATCAAGAATACGGAAATCATTCAGTGGGGCGACGAGCCGGAGGTGCACGTGTTCCGGTACGTCAGGCGGTCGGAGGTGTACAAAATTTTTGCCGAGCGGGAGCGAAAGATACGGGAGTTTGTAGAAACGGCGGCCAAAGCCGAGCAAAAGCTACAGGTGGCCGACGCGCTCAAGTACTACTACTGGGCGCTCATGCTGCTCCAAAGCCACCCCGACGGCAACGCTATCAAGCACAAGGTGGAGGAAAAGGAGGAAATGCTTGCCGTTTACCTGCCGCAAAGAATAAACGATATTTTCGACGGGCTAAAGTTTGAGGTGGCCGGTAAGCAGGAGGAAAAAAACCTTACGGTCTACCGCCTCGCCATCAGCTTTCGCAGCCGGCAGGCAGGCAACTGCGACTACGCCGTGTTCGACGGGCGAACCTGGTCGCCAACCATGAGCGCCAAAGACGGGCAGGGCGTTGCCGAAATCCTGGGAGACCCCGCCAAGCTCAAAAACATGCGCATTAAGGTGGAGTACGTGTTTGGCGACGAGTGGAAGATAGATACGGAGGTGCAGGATGTGCTGGAAAAGGTAGAGCCGGTTACGTTCAAAAAAAGCCGCTTTGAGATTTCGCTGGGCAGCGCCTCTCAGCCTGTCCCAACCGCCCCCATGCAGCCCGCGGCAACCTCCGCCTTCGCAGCGCTGACAACAGGCGCCTACGACGCTGCGGGCGATATCGCAAAAAGGGTGGGCGCGGTAGAAAACGAAGAGCAATACCGAGCGCTCCTCAAAAAGGTGGAAGACGCCATACGAAGCAAAGACTACGAAGCCGCCAAAAGCTGCTTTACCCCAGACGGATACGACGTGTTTATACGGCTCGTAAAGTACGGCAACGCAATGATTATCTCAAACCCCACCTACGCCTTCCTCCTGTTTGAAGACGGCGTGCTGGCGCGGTCGCTGCCCATGCGCTTCAGCTTTGGCAACAACCGGAAGGTGTTTGTTGAAGACGTCGTGTTCGACATCTCGCAGCGCGAAGGCAAAATTCAGGCGCTCTCCTTTGGGCTTTCCAGCGCCGTGTGCGACGAAATCATGCAGCGGCAGCAGTGGAACGAGTATTCGCGCATTGCCATTATCAACTTTCTGGAGAGCTACAAAACGGCCTACGCGCTAAAACGGCTCGACTACATCCGGTCGATATTCTCCGACAACGCCCTGATTATTGTTGGCAAGGTTGTAAAAACAGACCCTACCGTAGAAAACCGCTTTACAACCCAGCGAATACTGCGAACGCGCTACACCAAAACGCAGTACATGAAGCAGCTGAGCTCGGTATTCCACAGCAACGAATACGTAAACATCAAGTTTACAGACGTAAGCATACAAAAAGCCGGAGTGGGCGGCGAAATATACGGCATCCAGCTCAACCAGAACTATTTTTCTACCACCTACGGCGATACGGGCTACCTCTTTTTGGTGACCGACCTGAACGACGTGAACAAGCCGGTGATTCACGTGAGAACCTGGCAGCCCGAAAAAGACCCGGACTTTGGAGTGTACGACCTCTCCCATTTTTGACCGAAAACGTATTTTTGGCGCACAGATGACGCAGATTGTACGGATTTTCGCAGGTAGACACAAATACAGACTCCGGCGCAAGGCATTTACAAGACCTAAACGGGCGACCACCTACCGCAGCATGGGGTAAAACCCCATGTGGGCTGTAGTATCATAATAATAATCAGTAAATTAAAAAAAACTTGCAAAAGTTGAATCGCGAACACCGCAAATGTTGAACAATTGGAGGACGAAATGTTGAGCTGTAACACCATAAAATACTGTAAAAAACCGCTTGCCGCTACCGTTGCGCTGCTGCTGGCAGCGGCAACCTCTTTTGCGCAAGAGCTGGCCATTACCAGCTTTAAGGAGGACGAATCAGACCAGGCGGCGCGGATAACTTCCCCCGTGGAGGACAAAAACGGCAAAAAATGCGCCCTCATCAAGCTGCTAACGAACCTGAAAAACGAAGATTTTACCTTTGATGCAGGGCTGATAGGCATCGAAAAAATTGTCCAAAAAAACGGCGCCGTATGGATATACCTCCCCAGGGGCGCAAAGCGCATAAGCATTTTTCACAACCGGTTCGAAAAAGGAATAGCAAACTACGAATTTCCTAACCCGCTGAAGGAGGGCACCGTTTACATGGTGCAGCTGCAATCGGCAAAGGTAAAAGTGGTGGTAGAGGAGAGCCTCGACCGCAACCATTTTGTGGTGAGCTGTACCGTAGAAGGCGCCACCCTGAGCATAGACGGCGGCGATCCGGAGCCTTTTGGCAGCGGCGGAATGCTGGACAAAATTCTCACCTACGGAAAGCACACCTACACCGTAGAGGCGGGAAAGTGGTACCACCCCAAATCGGGATTTGTGGTCATCGCAAAAGGCGAAAAGCAGAAGGAATCCATAGCGCTGGAGCCAAAATTCGGCAAGCTCACGGTCACCACAACCCCCGAAGATGGCGCAGATATCTTTATCGACGGCGATAAGCAAGAACAAAAATCCCCTACTACCATCAGCCGAATACTCAGCGGCGAGCACACCATACGCGCCGCCAAAGAGTTTTACAAAATAGCCGTCAAAACGGTAACCATTGCCGACAAGGAGGAGGTGACAGCCGAAATCCCCCTGCAGCCCAACTTTGCCGAAGTAACGCTCACCTCGCCGCAGGGCGGCGTCATATTCGTAGACGATGTGCAGAAAGGCGTTGCGCGCTGGAGCGGAAAGCTGATTGCAGGAAGCCACTCCCTGGAGGTGCAAAAAAAGTCCCACCGCCCAAGAAAGCTGCCCTTAGACGTGGTGGCCGGCAAAAATCAGGTGGTAACGCTGCCCGACATGGAGCCTGTATACGGAAACCTCGACGTATCGGCTAACGTAGTAGATGCAATGATTGCCGTTGACGGCTATCCGCAAAACGCAAAAACGCCCCACATATTCGAAAACCTCCTCATCGGCGAGCACACCATAACGCTGACCGCCAACGGATACAAGCCGGCTACAAAATCGGTAGAGGTGGTGGAGGGAAAGCTGACACACGTGAAAATCGACCTGCAGGAGGCGGAAAAAATAGCGCGAATCAACATTCGCTCCAACGTTACGGCAACGGTCGTAGCCGACGGTAAAACCGTGGGCACAACCCCCGTTTCGATACCCGACGTCCCGCTAAGCAAAAAAAGGTAACCCTCCGCCTTAGCACAAGCGAATACGAAACCACCACGAAAACGGTTACGCTCGAACCGGGCGACAACGAGGTGTACGTTGAGCTCAAAAAAGTGCAGACCGCCTCCCTCAAGGTAAGCGCAAACACCTCCGCGCGGGTAGAAGTAGACGGCAAGTACGAAGGCTATACGCCCGCTACGATCGACAACATCCCAACGGGTAGCCATACGGTAGCCTTTAGCGCCTCCGGATACAAGCCTTACGAAAAATCGGTTTACGTTGCCCCCGGCAGCAACAGCGTGTACGGGCGGCTAAGGGCAAGGCCGCTGCCGGTGTTTTTTGCCGACTACCAGGCTTCGCTTACAACGCAGACCGGTTTTTCGCTGGGCTACTGCCGGAGGCTGGGCGCCTACCTCCGCTTTAAAGGCTCCCTGATGGACGTTTCGGCAGCAGACCTTAAGGAAGCGGCAAGCGCCATGACCCTCAGCAAGGCAGACGTCAGCGGGCTGGAAAAAAATTACTTCAGAAGAGCGTACACCGCCGGCGGAATGCTGCGCATCGCCAAATTTCTGTACGCATACGGCGGCTTGGGCGTGGGGCAGTACGGCGTGGCCTACAAGCTGGGCGAGCACGACGGCAAAATAGCCTCCTACTGCCCGCAAATAATCGAAGGCCTCGAGTGGGAGGCCGGCGCTACGCTCAAAATGTCCATCTTTACGGCAAACCTTGGCTACAACACCATAAAAGACTCGCAGTTCGGAGAACTGCACTTTGGCGCAGGGCTGGCATTCGACGAGGTAACCACCGAAGGATTTGCCGGCAGCGACGACCGCCACGAGGCCTTTGGCGGCCTCCACCTCCGCGCAAGCTACGGCCTGTGTAGCGCCGATGACGCCGTCAAAAGCATTTGCCGCCTCGACTTGCAGTACAACAACTCAAATGCCTTTGGCATTAACGTCGACCTGGGGCTGGCCCTGGGATACGACGTTTTTTTCGGTAACGCCGGCCTATACTCCAGCTACTTCATGGGCGACCACTTCGCCGTTGACTACGGCGCAGGCTACCAGCTCGGCGAAATGACCGGAAGCAGCGGGGGGATAGAGTTCAGCCAGCCATACTTTAAGGTGGGCGCCTCGTACATGTTCAACGGTAGAACCTGGGGCGGATTCAACTACTACTATACCCGGGGATTTGCCGCAAAAACGCCGGTGATATCGACCCACAACATCTCCTACACCATTGGCCAATACCCAACCCTGGTGATTGGAGGCGTAACCATCACCGTGGGGCTTATTGCCCTGCTTGCCGTGATGGGAAAAGATTCGGAAACCGACGCAGCGCTCCAGTGAATGGGGGCTGCTTTGCTGAGGGGCTCCTGCCCGAAAATTTTCGGACGGAATCACCCCGATTTTCACAATATCATTAAAACGTCAATTAAAACGTCATGAAATACCTTTACGCTTTCACGTTAGCTTGCCTGCTCCTGCCTGCCGGGTGCATCAACCTGCCGGAGCCAGAGCTCCCGGAGGACGGCGACGCAGAAGGCATTGCCGTCGATATGGAGGTAACCGTTGCCGACTCCATACACGTAGCGGCAAGCATAAGCGCCGCCAGCTACAGGGGAAAATCGGCAGACGAAGCCGGATTTGAGGTTAACGATACGGAGCACGCCGTACCGCTCCCCTCCAACCGGACAGCCTTTGCCTACTCCATTCGGGCTACGGCCGGCAATCGCTATAGCATTCGCGCCTACGTCCGGTTTGGCAGCCGGACGTTTTACAGCAGCTACCGGCAAGTAAGCATGCCGACCGGCGGAAGCCCCGCCTCCTCAATCGTAGACGACTGCCTGTCCCTTAGCGACGGGCTGTACTTCTACTTCAAGCCGCTGCCCACCACAAAGACCTACTATTTTGGCACATGGGCGCAGCGCAACCTGCCGGACGCCGGCAGCAACATCGTTAGCGACCTGATAGCCGACGGCCAAAAGCGCGACGTGGGCGTTAGCACAGCGCCCTACGAAGGGTACGCCTACGATTTAGCGCCCAATACAGCCTATACCCTGTGCGTGCTGGTGGTGGACAATGAGGGAACGCGAACGCTCGAAAAAAAGACGCTTACCACCAAGAGCGACGACTACTTCCAGCCCAGAGCCGATATCAGCATCAGCAGCATCGCTTCGGGCGCCATCACCTATAGCGTAAGCATGAACAGCGCGTGCGCATCGTATGTTTTGATAGGCTTCAACAACCTTTCCGCAGCGGCCGTCGATTTCCCCGACATCCACTGGGCAGGCAATTGCTACGCGCAGTACAAAGCCGCATCGAGCGTTTACGACTTCGACATCCCCGGCAATACCTGGCCGGATTGGAGCGGCGCCAGCGTAATCGTATCGCTGGGTTTTACGAGCAGCGGCGTGAACAGCGGCGTGATAAGCAAGCAATTTTTTTCGGCAACTAAAGCAACCGCTGCATACCCGGCGCACCCCGCCGCCGCTGCGCCAGCGCAGGCGCAGCCTAAAACGCCCAAATCGGTGGACGTGGCTGCGCTAAAGTTAGAAAGCGGCACTTACAAATACAGCTATAAACACAAATAAACGTTGAGCTATGAAATCTGAAATAAAAAAAAATACCCTTACGCTGCTATTCGCCGTCGCATCCGTCGGCGCTTGCGCCCAAGGCCACGCGCGCTCGCAGCGGGACGAGCTGGAGGACTTTAAAAAGAAGTCGCAGCAAGAGTTTGCCGGCTACAAAGCCAACCGCGAAAAAGAGTTCAAAGATTTTCGCGACAAGTACAACGCCGAGTTCGCGGCGTTTATGCGCCAACGCTGGGAGGCGTTTCGCTCAGCTGCGGGCGTTCCCGTCCCGCCCTCGCCCGACCCGGTAAAGCCGCCCGTGGTAGACCCCAAGACGAAGCCCACGAGCCAGCCCATCCCGTTCGACAAGGTTGCGCCCGTAGCGCCACCCGTAGCGCCGCCGCAGCCCGTGGCGCCCATACCGCCTGCGCCGCAGCCCGTTAAGCCAAGCTTTGCGCTGCTCTTTTACAACACCGAATGCCGATTCAGCCTCACGCCCGACCTCAAAATCGCCCTGCCCGACCTCTCGGAGGAGAGCGTTGCCGCCGCGTGGAGCACCCTCTCCGAAAGCCGATACAACAGCCTTATCAGCGACTGCCTGGCGCTGCGCAAGCAGCTCAAGCTCTGCGACTGGGGCTACATGCTGCTGGTTAAGGAGCTGGCAGAAAAATTCTACGGCCCAACCGCGAGCAACGAGGCTACGCTCCTGCAAATGTTTATCCTCACGCAATCGGGTTACAAGGTGCGCATTGCAAAGGCCGACAGCCGCCTGGCCCTGCTCATCCCCTCCGACCGCACCATCTACGAGTACACCTACATCGACATTGGGGGGCTAAAGCACTATGTGGTCGACAAATCATTGAAAAACAGCCAATTCTACATCTTCAACCGCGAATTTCCCAAAGAGCAGCTCATTTCCCTGCAAACGGGGCAGCCCAACCTCAGCGTGACGGAAACCGCCACAAAATCTTACGCCTCCAAGCGCTACCCCGACGTGAGCGTAACCGTGTCGACCAACAAAAACCTGATAAGCTTCTACAACTCCTACCCGCGCAACTCCGGCTGGGACTTGTACGCCAACGCTTCGCTCAGCGAAACGCTCAAAAAAGATTTATACCCCGCGCTCAGGCGCAGCATTGCCGGAAAAAGCAAAACCGAAGCCGCCAACATGCTGATAAATTTTGTCCAAACGGCGTTTGACTATAAAACAGACGACGAGCAGTTTGGCGCTGAGCGCGCGCTCTTTGCCGACGAAACCTTCTTTTACCCCGCAAGCGACTGCGAAGACCGATCTATCCTCTACGCCATCCTGGTAAAGGAGCTGCTGGGCCTCGAAGTGGTGCTCCTGCACTATCCGGGGCATCTGGCTACCGCCGTTTGCTTTGGCGAAGAAGAGGTGCAGGGTGACTACCTCAACATCGAAAATAAAAAATTCGTGGTCTGCGACCCAACGTACATCGGCGCGGACGTTGGGCGGGCTATGGAAAAGTTCAAAACCGTAAAAGCCGACGTGATAATGGTTAATGGTTAATGGTTAACGGTTAATGGCGCGATGCGCGGGGAGCGGGGAGCGGCATGGCTTTGTACGGAAATAGCGCGCGCAGATAGTGTAGAATGCAAAAAAACGCCATTTTTTACAGTAATCACATCATTTAGATAGCCTGCTTACAAATAACGGTAGTACCAAAATAAAAAACGGCGAGCAGCGGCAGGAGCCGGCGTTAGCCATAGCCTCCACAGCATCGCATCTCCGGCACCTCCATCGTCCCCTACCTTCTACATTTTCAAAAACATTTTTCCCGGCAGCGCTTTCACTAATCCGCTAAACTCCATGTTGAGCAGCGCCGCCGACACCTTTGGCATGGCCAGCCCGGTGCTGCGGCAAATAACGTCGATGCTCTGCGCTTCGGTGGGCAATAAAAAGTTGAGGAGCGTTTTTTCGTCGTCCGACAGCTCCGGTGCGAATAGCGACTGCTGCACCGGCTGCTTGCGGGGTATGTCCCATCCGAGGAGGTAGGCCACGTCGGCGGCGCTTTCGATGAGGGCGGCCTTGTTGGTTTTGATGAGCTTGAGGCATCCCGCCGAAGTTTTGTCGCCCACCCGGCCGGGGAACGCCATCACGTCGCGGGAGTAGCCAAACGCCATGTCGGCGGTGATGAGCGCGCCGCCTTTCTCCGCCGATTCTACCACGATGGTGGCGTCGGCCATGCCCGCCACAATCCGGTTGCGCTTTACAAAGTTGGAGGGGTCCATCCGGCACCTTGAGGTGAAGTCGCTCAGGAGCGCGCCGCCCTGCTGTAGCATCTCCCGCGCTACGTTGAGGTGCTGCGCCGGGTACACCATGTCCAGCCCGTGCCCCAGCACGGCAGCGGTGGGCAGCCCGTTGGCCATGGCCGCGCGGTGTGCGCAAACGTCAATGCCAAACGCCAGCCCGCTCACCACCAGCGGCGCGTACAGGCCGGCCAGGTCGCGCACCAGATTTTCGCACTGCTGCCGGCCGTAGGCGGTGGCGTTGCGCGTGCCCACTATGCTGACCACCTTGGGCGCGTTGAGGTCTGCGCCGCCCTTAGCGTACAGGATGAGGGGGCTGTCTTCGCAGTTGCGCAGCCGCTCGGGGTACCCCTTGTCCAGAAAGGAGAGCGCCTGCACGCCGTTTTTCTCCATAAACTCCAGCTCCTGCCGTGCCCGGTAGAGGGCGGTCTGCTTCGAGGCGTCTATGGCGCCGGAGAGCGCCGCGCCTACGTCGGGGATGCGAAGAAGCGCCTTGCCTGCCGACGCGAGCACCGCTTCGGCGCTGCCGCAGTAGGCTATGAGCTGCTTGGCGGTGATGCTCCCAACGCCGGGAATGAGCGTAAGGGCAAGCTGGTATAGGAGGTCGGTTGTCAAGGTTGGGGGTTATATTATTTATTTCTATGGCTCTTTGTCGGGCGCCGGCCGTTTTATCCACCACAGCAGCCACAGCAGCGTAAAGCGGAGCAGGGCTACCGCTGCCGCTACCGCCACCGCCAGCAGGATGATCTTTACCTTGAGCTGCTCAAGGCTCTGGGTCAGGCCCCACCGCTGCACCATTACGTACATCAGCATTACGCCAAGCGAGTAGAGCACGGATGTGCACAGAAAGTTGACGCGCGCCATTTGCGCCTTGCAGCGGCTGCAGGTGAGCTTGGCGTCCACGTCGATAAACCAGAGCAGGCTCATCCGCGCCCGGCCTCGTCCGCAGTAGGGGCAGCGCCGCATGGCCGCAAGCCGGCGGCTAATATTTTGCAAAAAAAGCTTCTTCATGCGTCCAATCCAAATGGGGCAGGCGCTGCTTGAGCTGCAGGAGGTGTTGCTGCTGCGCCTTCAAAAAATTCCGGTACTCCGGCGTGTCGCGGTTAAGCGGGCGGTGCGCCTTGGCGGCGAGCAGCTGCTTTACCTCATCCATTGTTTTCATCGCGCTTTCGCTAAAGGCGGCCTGCGCAAACTTCTCCCAGATGTACTCCACCGCCACCTCCGAGGGGTGAAGCATGTCGCCGGCGTAAAACCGGTAGTCGCGCAGCTCGTCATGCATGATTTCGTAGGCGGGGAAGTAGGAGGCGTTTTCTGTTTTTTGCAGCGTTTGCTCCACCGCAAGCAGCAGCGCGGCCTTGCTCAGCTGGTTGCCGTGTGCGCCATCCTTCCAGTGGCGGATGGGGCTTACGGTGAAAATGACGTGCACGCTTGGGTTTTTGCTCCGCGCGCGGCGCACCATGTCGCAGAGCGCGGCGGCGGTTTCGCTTGGCGAAAGAAAGCATCGCTCAAACTCCCGGTCGGGCATTTTGTGGCAGCACGCCGCCACCTCCCCCGTTTCCCGCAGCCGGTACACCCACGAGGCGCCCAGCGTTACTATCAGCAAGTCGGCCGTTTTCAGCCCCCACGCCCCGCGAAAAATGCTTTCGTTAATTCGGCGCAGGCACTCGTCCCTGTCGGGGTGGGCAAAGCGGCTATGGTGCGTGTGGCTAAACCACAGCCCGTGCCCGTAGCGCAGGTCGGATGCCGTGAGCAGGCGCTTTTCGGCCATCCGCAGCAGGCTCTGCGCCACCGATACGGGGTTGTACAGCACGCCAAAGGGGTTGCTCATGGCGGCAAATTTGAGGCGTTGCAGCCGCTCGGCAATGCTCACGGCAAAGCACGAGCCTACCAGCAGCACCTTATGCTCGTAGCCCAGCTTGAGCGGCATGGGCGATACGGATATGGGCGTACGAAAATCCACGGCGGTATTTTTTTTTATTAGCGCAAAAGTAGGCATTATTTTTTGCGCAGAAAAGCCATTCGGCAAATTAAATGTTGAATTTTATGCTCCGCGCAGCCGAAAATGGCGATGCGGTTTTGTGGCGCGTTGACAATTATGCTACCTTTGCCAAAATTTCGCGACTTCTGTTGACGATTTTACCATAAATTCCGTCAACCAAATGGCGATTTTGCTATAAATTTCGTCAGCCAAATGACGATTTTACCATTGCAAAACAGCATGGAAACCATTGTAAGGGCTTTACAAAAGCCAATTGTCGAAAAAATGTTGCCAAACAAGGTAATGCTTGTTTGGCTAATTTTTTTTTGAGGTGCTATGGGGCTGTCAAACAATAAATATATCAATAATTTATTTCATTGTAAATGGTCGCCGCACGCGACGACCCTACACAAATCGACCATTTACGCCGACCATTTACGCCGACCATTTGTAGGGTCGTCGCGTGCGCCGACCATTTACGCCGACCATTTACGCCAACCATTTGTAGGGTCGTCGCGTGCGGCGACCATTTACGCCGACCATTTACGCCAACCATTTGTAGGGTCGTCGCTGGCGAAAGTTGAATCAACCATGCCCCCTATCTAAAAAAAAAGAAATTTCCCTCAATTTTTTTTGGAGATATTAAACAAAAACGCTACATTTGCCCCATTGATAATGCAAACTAAATTTGTGCATAAAATGAAGAGATAAAAATTTGAACTACACGTAATTGAGCTTTTAGCTCTTATTCTCATCTATCGAAATCTACCAAATTTCTTGTCCGAGAATAAGTTGCGAGGGTTCACGTCTTCGGGCGTGGACTGTTTGCGCTTATTTGGGCAAATGGTTTTGGTAGAACCACGATAGATAAATAAGCAATCACGAACAGCTTCACGCTTTTTTTATTGCTTGGGGGTAAGAGGCAAAATCGAATAAAAAATGCAGATTTCTTAACCCAGCTAATAAAAAAACAAAATGAAAACTATCAGCTCTTTCGTAGCCCGCCCGGCGGGCAAAGCTACCCGAACGGGTATGCGTACAGCAGCGGCAACGGCCATCGTATCGGCCATGCTGCTGAGCACAAATGCAGCGGCGCAGTTCTCCGGCGGCGCGGGAACGGCGCAAGCCCCCTACCTCATTACCAACGCCACCCAGCTGAGCATGGTGCGAAGCTTTGTGGGGGCGGAGCACACCGACAAGTACTTCCGCTTGGCAAACGCTATTGACCTTGCGGGCGCCAGCTGGACCCCCATAGGCACGGAGGCGAACAGGTTTACAGGACATTTACACGGTGGCGGCTATAAAGTTACAGGCTTTACAGGAAACTTATTTGACTACAACAGCGGGGCTATCGACAGCTTAGGCGTATCCGGCGGCTTGGCTGGCTACAATGAAGG
>JAIROF010000022.1 GCA_031257655.1 Prevotellaceae bacterium
CGTGTGCTGGACTTATCAGGTACTTGACCGTGGTTCGCACTTGGTCGTAGAGACGGTGGATCGTTTCCACCCTTCAGCGTAAGGCACGGGGAAGATGGTAGCACGGGAAGGGAGAGCGCAGCCCGTCCGAACTAAGGGCCAACCTGCAATATGAGTTGGGGCACGTGAAGAACACAAACACAATCAAGATGTCAGAACCAATGCGACAATTGCAATTCATAAGCTCTGGTTGCACTTCCGAGCTGTACAGTAACACAAATAACATATAGTTATAACTTCAGTTGATGGGGATCCCCACACACACACACACACACACTCATACCAAAGTACATACACATAAATAAATAAATCCGTAAAGTTATGTAATTTCTTCTTCTCTTACAACCTGCTATTCGCATGTCCGCGTAATGTTCTGCATGGTGGAGGAAAACAACACATCTTTTGTATTCCGCGGCGGAAACGGGACGGACATGTACGACGTAGCCACCATTCGCCTCGGCAACGTCTTCAACAACTACGGCACGCTGACAGCGTCGAGGGATGAGCTCTATACAAACTATTCGCACTGGTACCAGCTGATTGCCAAGGCAAATCTGGCGCTGCATGCCGCCGAGCTGCCGAATATTACGTGGGGATCGGCCGCAGACAAGGCATACGCCATTGCACAGGCGCGCTTTTTCCGCGCTTTCTGCTACCGAAACCTGGGCGAGCTGTATGGAGGCGTGCCGATTGTGACGGCGATCGTGACGGCGCCGCGCTACGATTATGAGCGCACAAGCCGCGTAGAAACCTACCAGTACGCTATTGGCGAGCTGGAAGCCATCCTCAACGATTTGCCCGAAGCGACCGAACAACCCGGACGGCTGGTCAGAGGCGCCGCGCAGCATAACCTCGCGCAGCTGTACATAGACAAGGGCGTGGCGCTCACCGAAGAAGGCAAATCCGGCGAAGCGCAGGCCGCCTACGCCAAGGCCATTGTGCATGCCGATGCGGTAGCTGACGGCGGGACGTACAGCCTGATGACCGAACGGTTCGGAAGCAGGAGAAACGAAAACCCCGACTACTACTACGCAAATACCGTAGCCGACCAAACCGCCGAGCATCTCTACTCAACGACCGAGAGCGGGAGCTTGCTGGAGGGTAACGTGTACTGGGATTTGTTTCAGGAAGGCAACCAGAACTATCAGGACGGCAACCGCGAAGCTATCTGGTGTGCTCAGATAGACTATGCGGCCTACAAGCGGGAAGACGGGCAGTCCAAGCTGCAATACAGCCGAGTATTCGGGCCGGTGTTCCGCGACCCGATGGCCGACCATGCCAAAGGTGAACTCGAAGACGTGGGCGGACGCGGTATTGTGCAGGTGATGCCAACCTTCTATACCCGCGACAGCATCTACGCAGGCAAGTGGGCAGCCGACATGCGCAACTCCGAAGCCGTGTTCCGCCGGACATTTCTCGGCAACAACCCCACTTCGGAGTACTACGGCAAGCCTGTGCCCTGGAGCGTGCTCTACCGCGACGGGCAGAGCCAGGACGCCGTTAACACGGCCAAAACGCTGGTATTTCCCGTCTCCTGCAAGATTTCGACGGACAAGTACACCGGGCTGTCCGAAGGCGAAAACCGTAGCAACCTGTTTCGCGACGAATACCTGATCCGCCTGCCGGAAACAATCCTGCTGCGCGCCGAAGCAAAATGGCGCAACGGCGACAACGCGGGAGCAGCTGCCGACATCAATCGCCTGCGAAACCGCGCCAAATGCGGATACGAAGCGCAAGCTTCGGACGTTAACCTCGACCTGATCCTCGACGAGCGCGCCCGCGAACTTGTTTACGAAGAAACGCGCTGGAACACCCTGCTCCGCATGGGTGGAACGGTTGCCGCAGACCGCATTAAAAAGTATGCCTACTGGGACGACCCACGATCTACGCTGACAAAAAATTTCAACCTCTGGCCTATTCCACAGATCGTGATTGATACAAACAAGGATAAGCCTATGGCGCAAAATCCCGGATGGTGAGCAATGCTGCGGCATACAGCTCGCCGAGCTCAGCGTTTTTTGATTTGATGGCGCATGGCGCGATGCATAGCGCTGTAGAGACGCGCGCCGTGCGCCTTGCTGCGCATCGCGCCTCAGCGCCATTTCTCTTTCCACCAATGCCGGAGCGGGACTTCCCGCCATTGGCAGCGCAGCGAGAAACCGGCGTTCGGCGCAGCCAACCTTTTCGTAGCGCCTCAAAAAAAGAATTAGCAAAAAAACCTTTTTTTCATTTCGCGCGCTTGAGAAACCCGAGTTTTTCATGTACTTTTGTAGCTCACCAATACAAAATACGCGCTTATGAAAGCATTATTAGCAACCGAAAAACCTTTTGCCAAGGCCGCCGTTGAGGGCATCAGGAAGATTTTTGAGGCGGCAGGCATCGAAGTGGCGCTGCTCGAAAAATATAGCGGGGCGGGCGAGCTCATCGCCGCCGTGGCCGACGTCGACGCGCTGATTGTCCGCAGCGACAAGGTTACCAAAGAGGTGACGGACGCCGCCAAAAACCTGAAGATAGTGGTGCGCGCCGGCGCCGGATACGACAACCTCGACCTGGCGGCCTGCACCGCAAGGGGCATTGTGGCCATGAACACGCCAGGACAAAACGCCAACGCGGTGGCAGAGCTGGCGCTGGGCATGATGGTCTTCATGGCCCGCAACTCGTTCACGCCCGGAACCGGCGCCGAGCTTAAGGGCAAAAAGGCCGGCGTCCACGCCTACGGCAACGTGGGCCGCTTAGTGGCTAAGCTGGCGCAGGGATTCGGAATGGAGGTATACGCCTTCGACCCCTTTATCTGCCGCGAAGACATGGAGCAGGACGGCGTAACGGCGGTAAGCTCCGCCGAAGAGCTTTACAGCACATGCCAATACGTATCCCTGCACATTCCGGCGACGGAGCAAACCAAAAAATCCATCGGCTACCACCTGCTCGCCAAAATGCCCAAGGGCGGATGCCTCGTCAACACCGCCCGCAAGGAGGTTATCCACGAAGAGGAGCTGGAAAAGGCGCTGGAGGAGCGACCCGACCTGAAGTACATCACCGACGTGGCCGCCGACGCCCACGCCGCCCTGTGCCAAAAGTTTGGAACCCGCGTGTTTGCTACCCCAAAAAAAATAGGCGCCGAAACCGCCGAAGCAAACATCAACGCCGGACTTGCCGCAGCAAGCCAAATCGTTGCCTTCTTCAAAACAGGCGACAAGCGGTTTCAGGTGAATTAAGAATTAGGAATTAGCTCCCCATTAAGCACCGCTAAGCGCAAAATGGCAAATGGCTAAAATTGAGCGGCTGATATCCACAGGTTGCACAGATTTACGCAGGTAAGCGCTTCGGCGGCAGCGCTACTCCTCTTTTTTCGTAGAAATCTGTGCAAAGCTGTGGATAAAACATATCCACAGATTTACACAGGCAAGCGCTTCGGCGGCAGCGCTACTCCTCCTGGCCTCGACAATGCATCACCAAAAGGCGCTGGTTGGCGTTCAGTTGGGCATTTTGTGCCACCAAAATCAGCAAGACGAACAGCTTGCGAAGGTTGGATTATTAACCTTTCTGAAAAACATTGCAAAAATTTTGAAAACCTACACCCTTTCGGCTATTGCCGAAGTAGTGAGCGGATCGCTCACCGGCAAAGGCGCATCCGCTGTAGCCGACGTTGTAACGGACAGCCGCAGCACCTTTTACCCAGACAAGGCGCTATTCTTTGCCCTCGTAGGGGATCGGCACAACGGCCACCTCTACCTTGGCGACCTCTACGCGCGCGGCGTGCGCGCCTTTGTGGTGAGCGAGGAGGTTGCTGCGAGCCGCTACCCCCAGGCCTCGTTCATCACCGTTGGCAATACGCTACAGGCGCTACAGGCGCTGGCCGCCCACCACCGCCGGCAGCACGGCTATCCGGTGGTGGCGGTGGCCGGCAGCAACGGCAAAACGGTGGTCAAAGAGTGGATTGCCCAGCTGCTCTCCTCCCAGCTGCGGCTGGCCCGCAGCCCCAAGAGCTACAACTCGCAGGTGGGCGTGCCGCTTGCGGTGTGGCGCATGGGCGAAGAGGCGGAGCTGGGCATTTTTGAGGCGGGCATCTCGCTGCCGGGCGAAATGGAGCGCTTGGAAAACATCCTCCGCCCCGACGTGGTGGTGTTTACCAACCTTGGCGAGGCGCACCAGGAGGGCTTTGCCACGCGCGAGCAGAAGCTGCGCGAAAAGCTGCGCCTGTGCGCCAACGCCGAAGCAATTGCCTACTGCGCCGACCAGTACGAGGTGCACACCGCCATCCGCGCCACGGCCGCGCTCGCGCAGAAGCGCCTCTGCTGCTGGGGCGCGGGAAGCGGGGCCGACGTGCGCATCACGGCCGTCGAAAAGCGCGACGCCGCAACCTGCGTAACCGTAGAGGTGGCGGCATCGCAAAAGCAATTCCTGCTCAACATCCCCTTTACCGACGCCGCCTCAACCGAAAACGCGCTGCAAAGCTTCGCCGCCTGCATGCTCCTTGCGCAGCTCTTCCCGTCGCTGCACATCAACGAGGAGAACGTGGCCGGCAACGTGGCCCACCTCTCCCCCATTGCCATGCGGCTCGAGCTGCACGAGGGCGCCAACGGATGCACCATCATCAACGACGCCTACAACGCCGACGTTGCCTCGCTTCGCATTGCGCTCGACTTCCTGTCGGGCTTCAGCAAGCGCCGCCGCTGCACCGTCATCCTCTCCGACATTGAGCAGAGCGGAAAAGAAGGCTGGCGGCTCTACAGCGAAGTGGCCGAGCTGCTGCGCGAGCACGGCGTGTCGCGCCTCATTGCCATTGGCCCGCAAACGGGAAAGCACCTCGACCGGTTTACCTGCGAAGTGCAGCACTTTTCCTCCACCGGGCACTTCCTGCGGCAGTTCGACCGCAACACGTTTAAGGACGAGGCCATCCTCATAAAGGGAAGCCGCCGATTCCTGCTGGAGCAGATTTCGCGCCAGCTGGCGCAAAAAACCCACCTCACCACCCTGGAAGTCAACCTCACCGCGCTCACCGACAACCTCAACGCGCTGCGGGCAATGCTCAAAAAGGGCGTCAAAACGCTGGCTATGGTAAAGGCCAACGCCTACGGCGCGGGGATATGCGAAGTGGCGCGGCTGCTCCAGCGCCAGCGCGTGGACTACCTCGGCGTGGCCTTTGCCGACGAAGGCGTGCAGCTCCGCCGAGCAGGCATCGCCATGCCCATCGTGGTCTTGAACCCCGAACCCGGCACCTTTGAGCAGATGCTCGAGCACCGCCTCGAACCCGAAATTTACAGCCTCCCCATGCTGCAACGCTACAGCGAAGCCGTGCTGCGCGCCGGCGAAGGCGTATGCAGCATCCACCTCAAGCTGGACACGGGGATGCACCGCCTGGGCTTCGCGGAGGAGGAGCTGGACGACCTCCTCCAACGCCTGCCGCGCTTCCGAAACCTTAAGGTGGCGAGCATCTTTTCGCACCTCGCCGCCGCCGACGCGCCGCAGCACGACCACTTCACCCGCGCGCAAATCGCGCTGTTCGACGCCATGAGCCGGCGAATAGAGGACGAGCTGGGGTACAAAACCCTGCGGCACATCGCCAACTCCGCCGGCACAGAGCGATTCCCGGAGGCGCAGCTCGACATGGTGCGGCTGGGCATTTCGCTTTACGGCGCAAGCGCCACCCGACCCGGAAGCATGCGCACCGTGAGCCGCCTCAAGAGCACCGTGGTGCAGCTAAAGCGCGTGCCGGCTGGCGACACCGTGGGCTACGGACGAATGGGAAAGGCGCCCGAAGACAAAACAATTGCCGTCATCCCCGTGGGCTACGCCGACGGACTTAACCGCCTGCTGGGCAACGGCGCGGGATGCGCAACCATCAACGGAAAATCGGCGCCATTCGTGGGAAACATCTGCATGGACCTGTGCACCGCCGACGTTACCGGCATCGAAGCGCGCGAGGGCGACGAGGTTATCCTCTTTGGCGAAAGCCCCTCCGTAACCTCGATAGCCGAAACGCTCAACACTATCCCCTACGAAATCTTTACCCGCATCTCTACACGGGTAAACCGGATTTACTTTAGCGAAAATTGAGGCGGAGCAATTTCCGGCTTTATTGCTCTCAGCTTGAATACAAAAGCAAGGAAAAATCAGCCGCGCGAACCACAATGGCGTGCAGCATTCTGCGCCCGCTTGCAGCAGCTTTTTTTCCAAAAATACCTACAAATGAGGATTGACGGGGGTAGCTATTTCCCGTATCTTTCGGCTTTATTGCTCTCAGCTTGAATACAAAAGCAAGGAAAATCAGCTGCGCGAACCATAATGGCGTGCAGCATCCTATGCCCGCTTGCAGCAGCTTTTTTTCCAAAAATACCTACAAATGAGGATTGACGGGGGTAGCTATTTCCCGTATCTTTGCGCTGGTATAGCTAAGACCAACGCTAAATTAAATACGCTCAAAAAAATGGAACATCAGCATTCTCACGACCACGGCCATGAGCATCACGGGCATGGGCATCACCACCACCAGCTGGACATGGCGCGTACCAACCGCGCCTTTGTCATCGGCATTGCGCTCAACGTTGCGTTTGTTGGGGTAGAAGTCGGCATGGGCTTCACTACGGGGTCGCTGGCGCTGCTCACCGACGCGGGGCATAACCTTGCAGACGTGGCCAGCCTCACCATTGCGCTGCTTGCGCTCAAGCTGGCCGCCGCCAGGCCAAAGGAGCAGTACACGTACGGCTACAAAAAGGCAACCATTCTGGCGGCGCTCGCCAACGCGGTGATCCTGCTGGCGGCCGTTGGCGGAATCGTTTACGAGGCGGTGGAGCGCGTGCTCACCCCCGTGCCGGTGGAGGGCGGCGTGGTGGCGGCGGTCGCCGGCATAGGAATTGCCATCAACGCCGTGACGGCGCTGCTGTTTTTCCGCGACAAGGACAAGGATTTGAACGTAAAGGGCGCCTACCTGCACCTCGTGGCCGACGCGCTGGTCTCGGTGGGGGTAATGGTGGCCGGCCTTGCCATAACGTTCACCGCGTGGTACTGGCTCGACAGCGCAATCAGCATCGTGGTGGCCGTTGTTATCTTTGCCGGCACGTGGTCGCTGCTCAAGGATACGGTGCGCCTCAGCCTCGACGGCGTCCCGCAGAGCATTAGCGTGAGCGAGGTGCGAAAAAAAATGCTGGGCGTGCCGGGGGTTATCGACGTCCACCACCTCCACGTCTGGGGGCTGAGCACCACGCAGGCGGCGCTTACCTGCCACGTTGTGCTCCACAGCGAGGCCTCGCTGGCAGAGGTTTCGCGCATCAAGGCCGATATTCGCGCAGGCGTAACGGAGCTGGGCATACAGCACGCCACCGTGGAGGTAGAGTCGAGCCTCGAGCAGTGCAGCGATAAGGAGGCCGGCAGCTGCAGCCGGACGTAAGGCCGACCCGGGCTATCCCGCGCCCGGCATGGTTTTGTGCGAAAATAGCGCGGTAGATGGCGCAGATTTAGCAAGATTTACGCAGATTTTATTCATTTCTCCATCTTGCGTAAATATCATTAAAATCTGTGTCATCTGCGCGCTAAAAACAAATCGCAATCTTCGACCGTTAGGGTCCGTAGGGCATAGCTTTTCGTTTTCACGACATGCTGTCAAACCAACCGCTGCTTGTTATTTTCGCTATACACTCCTCCAGCGTCCCGCTGTCAATAGCCATCCACTTGTTGTTGTGGCGCTGAAAGTCCAGCGAGCAGTTGCGTGCGTAAACGGTAATTCGCGCGATAATAAATTCAAAATATTTTCCGTCTATAAGCGGAATAGTATATTGCTCCTGCGGCAACAGCGGTTTGACTTCGTGCAGCTCGTAAAAATAAATCCTGCCCGCCTTAATTTCCATTCTGCTAATGCGTTTTTGGAGGTTGGGATATTTTTCGATAGCTGCATTTATTTGCGCTTTCAGCTTTTCCTTGTCGTATTCCGAAAGTTTTACGGGTTTCGGATTACCTTTTACCCAAATCATATTTCTCATAATTATTTTTTTTAATTTTCTTCCTGATAATAGATTTTATAGAATTTGCCGTTTTCGTCTGTGCCTTGCTGTATCAGGTTGCGATTGCCATGAATGTAGATGTGGAAATTCTTATCCAACTTGATGACGCTTTTGAATATACGCGCCTGCTT
>JAIROF010000025.1 GCA_031257655.1 Prevotellaceae bacterium
AAAAAAAAAAATCAGCGTTCAGACAGCTATATGCGTAACATGAGTTAACCTCATCCAATGCTATTCATAGCACCTCAAAAAAGAATTAGCCCGTTTCTCTGCGTCAATCCTACGCAGAAGTGCACAGAGGCTTCACAGAGGAGCACAGAGAAAGGCCTTCGACGCAGGCATGTTTTTGTCGGCAGCAGCGCGTAAGAGCGCAAAAATGCCTACAGCCAAGCCAAAAAATTAAACAACTTGCGAAAGCTGAATAGCCTATTCAGCTTCCGCAAGCGCTTAAGCGCCCGAAAAAAATCCGCTGCAAGGCGCCGACTTTTTCCGGGAGGAGATAGAGATACAATTCTCAATTCTCAATTCTCCATTCTCAATTCTCAATTCTCAACTCTCCGCTATTTTTCCTGCTTATGGCTGCCAAACATGTGCAGGTGTGCTCTTGCGTCGGAGAATATGCCGCGCTTGGCCATGCGCACATCTTCGATAACGTAAAACACGTTAGGGTCAAAATCGGTAATTATTTGCTCCACCTTGCCTATAGATTTTCGGTTTACGACCGAGTAGATGAGGTTCACCTGCCCTACCTTTCCTTTGCCGTTGATGAGCGTTGCGCCATAGCCTTTTTCGTTGAGGTGCGCCACGAGGTCGTCGCCGTTTTTCGGCGTAATGACGCGCACAAAGTAGATGCCGATGGCAATGCGCTCTTCTATCATCATGCCCACAAAGTTGCCCATTGCAAACCCTGCGGCGTAGGCCACGTAGCAGTATACGTTGTTGGCGTGCTGCATGATTTGGCTAATGACCACAATCCAAACGAGCACCTCAAAAAATCCGAGCAGCGGCGCCATCTTTTTGTGCCCCTTGGAGACAAAGATAATGCGCATGGTGCCCAGCGTTACGTCCAAAATGCGGGAGCAAAATATGATAAGAGGTAAGGCTACGTATATGAAAGCCAGCGATGAGGTCACCTTACTTTTTCACTATCTGCTCAATAAACACCTCATCGCCAAAGGCAAACCGCACAAAGTAGGTTCCCGGCGTAGCGGGCGTATAGCTGTAGGTGTACTCGCCGGGCGTTTGCAGCTCGTTGTTCACGATTTTGCGCACGCATACGCTGGCAATGGTGTACACGGCAACGCTCACCTTAGCCTCGTAAGGCAGCGTATAGGAGATGGCGGCCGCATCCTGCACGGGGTTGGGAAAAATGCTGTAGGCCACCTCGGGCAAATCGGCGTTGCCGGTCGGCTGCTCGCTGGCCACGCTGCCCGCCGGCGCCTGCGGTGCAGACAGCGTGGCAATGTTGAGGTACGACGACTTGCTGAGGCTCTTTGGCCCGTCGGGCTGATCGGCGTAGTGCTGAATGGTGACAAACACCGGATAGCGGAAATCCTGCGCATACCACAGGTACTTCACCTCCGTGGTGCTCACCGTGGTGCTGCCGTAGAGCCGCTTTTGCGTTTCGGTGGTTTTTACGCGCAACACGCTGCTGAGCGTAACGCCGTTGGGGAGCTTGAGCGTGCCGTAGGCGTCAGCCTCCGAAGAGTAGGCGCCTTCGAGCGGGGTTTTGCTTTGGCCCTGGGCAATGTAGCCCGACAATTCGCCGCTGTGCTGGTCGAGAAACCCGAAAGGATAGCGCGTTTTCAGCACCGGATTTTCGTACACGATGCTATAGCTGCCGGCGGCGTAGCCGTAGTAGTCATTTCCGTACGGCGTAACGTCAAACTGAAAGATGACGTTTCCGTCGTTGCGCACGGTGGTGTGACTGCCGCTGCTCGCAAGGGCTTCCGTTTGCACGGCGCCGATTATTTCGCACGCGCTAAAATCCCACACGACGCCGGCGCCGCTCGCCCCCGGTTCGGCTGTGGTTACTTTGCGCGTCTGGTGCACATCGCCTGCCTGCAAGCCATGCTTAGCGTAGGTAAGCGTGGGCTGCGACATGCCGTATACGGCGGCCAGCAACCCGAATGAAGTAAGAATAACTTTTTTCATATATCAAACCTTTTTTATTTTTAGTATCGGCCACAAATGTACGAATTTATACCAAAAAAAGCAATTTTGCCAAGAATTATTTTTATCCACAGAAAAGCAATGGTTAATGGTTAATGGTTAATGGTTAATGGTTAATGGTTAATGGTTAATGGTTAATGGTTAATGGTTAATGGCGCGATGCGCTGTAGAGACGTGGCATGCCACGTCTCTACAAAGGTCGCAAAAATCGCAAAAGTCGCAAAGGTCGCAAAGGTCGCATGTATCGCATAGGCTTTTACCATATACTGGTACCGCAGGTCGCCCCTTCAGGGCTCAGCGCGAAGCGCCGAATGGTACGCAGCGTTCAAATTCTCAATTCTCAAATTCTCAATTCTCAATTCTCAATTCTCAATTCTCAATTCTCAATTCTCAATTCTCAATTCTCCCGGTATTTTTAGACCTCTCATGCTTTGATTTCCGATAAAAATACTAATTTTGCAAAAAAATAAAATCCATAAAAATTATTGTAATGAAAAAAGCATTGTTGATACTAAGCGCTACAGTTTGCATGGCTTCATGCGCCGAAAAGTCGTCGCCCGAGGCGGAAATGAACAAGTTTGTAGATGAGCTGATGAGCCAAATGACGCTGGAGGAAAAAGTGGGGCAGCTGAACCTGCTGTCGATGTGGTTCGACGTTACGGGGCCTCGGATGAGCGAAGATGTAGAGCAAAAAGTCAAAGACGGCCTCGTAGGAGGCGTCTTCAACTTCTGGACGCCCAACGCAGTGCGGAAGCTACAGGATATGATTCTTACGCAAACCCGCCTGAAAATTCCGCTTCTCGTTGGCTACGACGTTATTCACGGACATCGCACCATTTACCCCATTCCGCTGGGGCTGGCAGCCACGTGGGATACGGACCTGATAGAGCGCATTGCCGCCGCCGTTGCCGACGAAGCCAGCGCCGACGGCCTGCACTGGACATTTTCGCCCATGGTCGACCTTGCCCGCGACCCGCGCTGGGGACGAGTGTGCGAAGGGGCAGGCGAAGACCCCTACCTTGGCGCCGAAATCGCAAAGGCAATGGTGCGCGGCTACCAACAGGGCGACCTCTCGAAGCAAAATACCATCATGGCGTGCGTCAAGCATTTTGCGCTCTACGGAGCTGCCGAAGGCGGACGAGACTACAATACTATCGACATGAGCCGGCTGCGCATGTACAACGAATACCTCCCGCCCTACGAAGCTGCGGTGAAGGCCGGCGCGTCGTCGGTCATGACCTCGTTCAACGAAATCGACGGCGTTCCGGCAACCGGCAACCAATGGCTGCTCACCGATTTGCTGCGCCGGCAATGGGGCTTCAAAGGGCTTGTCGTAACCGACTGGACGGCGATTTACGAGATGGAAGACCACGGCGTTGGCGACAAAGCAAAGGTAACCGAGCTGTCTATCAACGCCGGAGTAGATATGGATATGGTTAGCGAATACATGATCGCAGAGCTGCCCGCCTTAGTAACATCCGGGCGGGTGAAGGAGGCGACCGTCGACGCGGCCTGCCGCCGCATCCTCGAAGCAAAATACAGGCTGGGCCTCTTTACCGACCCCTACCGCGGCGTTAGCGAAGAGCGCGCCCAGGCGCAAATGCTAAGCCCCGAAAAGCTTGACCTGTGCAAGGAGGCGGCCGTGAAAAGCATCGTGCTGCTCAAAAACGAACGGCAAACGCTGCCGCTCGACGCCTCGAAAACAATCGCGTTCATTGGCCCTTTGGTGAAAAATCAACGCAACCTCGTAGGCAGCTGGAGCGCCGCCGGCGACTGGAGCCAGGCCGTAACCCTTTGGGACGCTGTGGAGCGTAAATTCCCAAACGGCAAGTTCCTGTACGCACAGGGCTGCCACTTAGTCGAAAGCGCAACGATACGCCGGAATACCGACCCGAACGGCAACGTTATCGACGACACTCCCCCGCAGCAGCTGCTTGCCGAAGCTGTCCGAACGGCCAAAGGCGCGGATGTGGTAGTGGCCGTCCTGGGCGACGCATACGACATGAGCGGCGAAGCCGCCAGCCGCAGCAATATCGACCTGCTCGACCACCAAAAAACGCTGCTCAAAGCCCTTAAGGAAACGGGCAAACCGGTAGTGCTGGCGCTGATGAACGGACGCCCGCTGACGTTGCAGTGGGAGCACGATAACATCGACGCCATATTAGAAACATGGTACGCCGGAACACGGGCAGGCGAGGCTATTGCCGACATCTTGTTCGGCAACGCTAACCCCTCCGGCAAAATCACCATGACTTTTCCTCGCAGCGTAGGGCAAATTCCTATCTACTACAACCACAAAAACACCGGCCGCCCATTCAGCAACGATAGCAAGTTTACTACCAAGTACATCGACATGGAAAATACGCCGCTTTATCCGTTTGGCTATGGGCTGAGCTATACGCAGTTTACGTACTCCGGCGTGCAGCTGTCCGATTCGACGCTCGCGGACAACGGCTACCTCACGGCGTCCGTCACGCTGACGAACAGCGGCGACCGCGCCGGCGAAGAAATCGTACAGCTCTACATCCGCGACCTGGTGGGCAGCATCACAAGGCCGGTGAAGGAGCTGAAAGGGTTCCAAAAAGTGGCGCTGAAACCCGGCGAAAGCAAACAAGTGAGCTTCAAAATTACACCGGAGCTGCTAAAGTTCTACAATGCCGACTTGAAGTGGTCAGCCGAATCCGGCGACTTCTTAGCCTTCATCGGCGGCAACTCCGACACGGACAACAAGGCGAAGTTTACGCTGCAATAGCAAAAGGAAGCCTATAGAACCCCCAAACGCTGCGGCAGGCATACATCGGCAAAATGCTACCCATGGCGGGAGGCCTCGCTCCGCCACGGGTAGCATTTGCACGTATGGCCATGCCATAGCGTCGGGGGCTAAGCATAGGTTTTCAGCGGCAGCTTGCCGGCCAGCATCTGGGTAACGTTTTCTACCAATGCCGCCATTTCGTCTTCGCCCGGGTATACGAAAACCGGCGCAATGAAGGCGGTCATTTGCTTTATGTAGCCGGCAACCGATTGGTTGTGGGCAATTCCGCCGGTAATCAGCACGGCGTCGACGTTTCCGTGCAGCACGGCCGCCGCCGCGCCAATCTCCTTTCCTACCTGATAGCACATGGCGTCTATCACGAGGCGGGCTTTTTCGTCGCCCTGCGCTGCAAGCGCCACCACCTTTTGCGCTTCGTTGGTGCCTAAATGCGCAACCAACCCGCCGCCTCCTACCAGCATTTTCGATATCTCGGCTTTGGCGTATTTTCCGCTAAAGCAGGCCTCCATGAGCTGTAAGGCGGGCGTTGTGCCCGAACGCTCGGGCGAAAACGCGCCGTCGCCGCCAATGGCGTTGTTCGTGTCCACCACCCTACCCTGCCGGTGCGCGCCAACCGAAATGCCGCCGCCTAAGTGCGCTACTATGAGGTTGAGCTCCTCGTACTTTTTGCCCTGCTCGCGCGCGTACGTCCGCGCAATCGCTTTTTGGTTGAGGGCATGGAAAATTGACTTCCGGGTGAATATGGGCGCCCCCGTAACTCTTGCCACATCCTGCATTTCGTCTACCACCACCGGGTCTGCTATGTAGGCTCGGGCGGCAGGCAGCGACCGGGCAATATCGTCGGCAATGAGCGCACCCAGGTTGCTGGCGTGCTCGCCGTACTTCGCCGAGTACAGGTCGGCCTTCATGGCATCGCTGATTTCGTAAACGCCGGATTCGATGGGCTTCACTATGCCTCCGCGACCCACCACTACGCCTATTTCGTGCACGTTGACGCCCGCTTTCCGGAGCTCGGACAAGATGACCTCCCGGCGAAACGCAAACTGCTCCGCTACGCTTGCAAATGGCTTCAGATCTTCGGCGCTGTGGCGCAGGGTGACCTGAAATATATTCCGCTCCTGCTCAAAAACGGCTATTTTGGTGGATGTTGATCCGGGGTTGACGGCTAAGATTTTCATTTTTACTCCGCTAATTTATTAATATAAAGGAAATTATAGCTATATCGATGGCAATGCTACTACTGTTTCGGTGTGAATCAATCTATATAAACGCTGGTTTTTTTGTCCGCTAATTTTTTTTTGTCCGCTAATTACACGAATTTCCGCTAATTTTTTTTGTCCGCAGGAATCGAGAAGGTGAGCGCATCTAAACCTCTGTGCTCCTCCGTGAAACCTCCGTGCTTCTCTGTGCCGGCATTGCGCAGAGGTGCACGGAGGTTTCACGGAGGAGCACAGAGGGCCTACGCCGAAATCAGCACGCCGAACGGCATTCTGCATT